>JAEUMW010000321.1 GCA_016791345.1 Betaproteobacteria bacterium
TGCCGGCATCTTTGCGCCACCGCGGCAATCGAACCGATCGCGAGCGAGTGGTCGCCACCGAGCAGGACCGGCAGGCGATCACCTGCAAGCTCTGCGCTGACGGCGTCGAACACCAGGCGATTCCACGCGACCACTTCCGCCAGATGGCGGTAGCCGCCTTCCGCTACGAGCTGCGGGTTCAGGGGACCGCTCAAGTTGCCCTTGTCGCTGACGTCGTCCGCGAAACGGGCAAGCGCCCCGGTGACATCCGCCACACGCAGCGCCTCCGGCCCCATGCTCGCCCCGCGAACACTCGCCCCGATGTCGGTCGGCGCGCCGATGATGCTGACTGAACACGGTCTCACGAAGGGCAAGCCTACCGCGCGGTCACGTGCCCGGCATATTCCGTCGCGCCGCTGTCGTGAGCGGATCGACGATCATCAGCCCTTCGATGAGCACGGCACCTGCGCAGAAGATCGGTCAAGCGGCTGTTCCCAGGGGTTGCAGCTGCGCGCGCCGCCAAGCCGCGGGCGGCTGCCCGGTGGCACGCTTGAAGGCGCGGGAGAACGCGGCCTCCGAATCGTAACCGACTTCCAGCGCGACCGCCGCGACGGGGGAATGGCTTTCGCGCAGCAGGCGGGCGCCGCACTGCATGCGCCAGTTGGCCAGGTACTGCATGGGCGCCATTTCCGTGAGCGCGACGAAACGTTCGTGCAGCGCCGAGCGCGACAGTCCCACGCGGCGACCCAGATCCTCCAGCGTCCACGGCTGGGCGGGATCGGCGTGCATCAGCGCGATCGCGCGCCCCACCTGGCGGTCGCGCAGCGCACCGAGCCAGCCTTGCGCCTGTGGCGGCAGCGAATCCAGGTAACGCCGCGCGCCGTCGACGAACACCATCTCGCTGACCCGCTCCAGCAGCGCCGCGCCGCCGGCGCGCCGGTCGCCGGATTCCGACACCGCGTGTTCGAGCATCGGCGCCACCCAGGCGCCGACGCCTTCGGCGGGCAGATGCAGCAGCCTCGGCAGCGCGTCGATCAGCGGATTGAACGGCCGCAGATCGCAGGCGATGAAGCCGCACACGATGACGGTGGTGGCGTCCTCCGGCGGCAGCAGGCCGAGTTCGACGACGCTTCCGCGATAAGTCACCGGGATCGGGTTCGCCCCGTCGCGCTCGCCGAGCAGCCAGTCATCCTCAGGCGCCGACTGCATGCCCGGTGCGCTCGAGACCACGTGCGCGTCGCCGCGGGGCAGCATCACGATGTCGCCCGCGCGCATGCGCAGCGGCGGCTCGCCGTCCACGCCCACCCAGCCTTCACCCTTCGCGAACAGGTGGTACTCGATGACGTGCTCGGCGCCCGGCATCACGGCCGGCGCGATCTCGCGCGAAGCCGGCGCCTTGGCCGCCCACTGGTCGCGGCAGCTCACGTGGAAGAAGACCGAACCGCGCAACCGGACGCTGCGCAGCACGTCGGACAGCGGATCGATGCCCGTCATCGGGCGGCGGCCAACGGACTGGCGGACGCGCGAGCAAGTCGGCGCGACGCCGGGTGAAGCGTGCAAGGGCGCTGATGAGGATCATGCGCACACCGACCACCGATGTGTCGGCAACCGACCAACACGAAGGAATCCATCATGACCTCCGCTACCGCCACCATCGCACAACCCGCCGCGACGCCGGACTATGCCGCGATCAAACAGCGCCAGCAGGCCACCTGGGCCAGCGGCGATTTTGCCGTGGTCGGCACCACGCTGCAAATCGTTGGCGAGATGCTCGCCGAATCCGCCGACATCCGCGCCGGCGAACGTGTGCTCGACGTCGCCGCCGGCAACGGCAATGCGACGCTCGCCGCGGCGCGCCGCTTCGCCGACGTGACCTCCACCGACTACGTGCCGGCGCTGCTGGACAAGGGCCGCCGCCGCGCCGACGCCGAAGGCCTGGACGTGCGCTTCCAGGTCGCCGACGTCGAAGCGCTGCCCTTCGATGCTGCCAGCTTCGACGTCGTGCTGTCGACCTTCGGCGTGATGTTCGCGCCCGACCAGGCGCGCGCCGCGCGCGAGCTGCTGCGCGTGGTACGTCCCGGCGGCCGCATCGGGATGGCCAACTGGACGCCGGACGGAATGATCGGCCGCCTGTTCAAGATCGTCGGCGCGTATGTGCCGCCACCGGCCGGCTTGCGCTCGCCGGCCCTGTGGGGCACCGAGCCCCATCTCGTCGCGCTCTTCGGCCCGCGCGCCAGAGAACTGCGCGTCGAGCGCAAGGTGTTCCCCTTCCGCTATCGCTCGGCCGCACATTTCGTGCAGGTGTTCCGCGACCTGTACGGCCCGACCCACAAGGCTTTCGCCGCGCTGGATGCAGCCGGACAGGCGGCGCTCGACCGCGACATGACTGCGCTGCTGAACGAGTTCGACATCGGCGGCGGGCACGGCTTGGTGGCACCGAGCGAGTACGCCGAAGTCGTGATCACCGTAGGCTAAGGCCGGCGATGGGCAACCTGCCGCACGCGCAGCTTCCGGCGAGCCTGCCGGCATCTTTCCGCCACCGCGGCAATCGAACCGATCGCGAGCGAGTGGTCGCCACCGAGCAGGACCGGCAGGCGATCACGCGCGAGCTCTGCGCTGATGGCATCGAACACCAAACGGTTCCACGCGACCACTTCCGCCAGATGGCAGTAGCCGCCTTCCGCTACGAGCTGCGGGTTCAGGGACCGCTCAGGTTGCCCCTGTCGCTGACGTCGTCCGCGCATCGGGCAAGCGCCCCGGTGACACCTGCCACACGCAGCGCCTCCGGACCCATGCTAGCACCGCGAACACTGGCCCCGATGTCGGTCGGTGCGACGATGATGCTGACTGAACAAGGTTTCACGAGGGGACGATCTGCCCAGCCATCCTTGGACTGCCTCGACCGAGACGTCAGTCGGTCTTCATTCTGCGTACCCCTACTCATTTCGCAACCGTTCTGCAGGTCTTGCACTTCTTAAAATCGAACTGAGCCGAAGGAATTGTTCCAAAGAAAGCGTCAGCATTCTCCTCAAACAGGTGATAGCAGTAGTCGAAAATACCTTCGATGTTCAATCCGTCGATCCCTCGATTTTCAGGAAAGTCCAGATGGTGAATGAGCGCGTTCGCGTGCTCCCGAAGTTCCCCCAAGCGCGGAAACAGGCGCGCGCGAATTACATTCGCCCCTATGGTAGCTTCGCGACACCTCGAACAAGCGATAGGAGGCTCTTCGGGAATGTGATTCTGGATATCTTGCATTAACCACGCGTCAGCAGAGCGTGTTGCGATCGCAACTACGTAAGCTGTGGATAGCTTTTCCATCCAATCGTGCCCCTCAACATAGCCGTTATAGGCTCGAAGTGCCGTAGTGCGCTGGATGATCGCGTTCGAAATGCGAAAGCCCCCCCTTTCGCCCCGCCTGATTGCGACAGCCTCGATCGGCTTGGGAGTGAAATCGAGATTACTCACAGTGCTCTCCCGAGGTCTCTGGCGGCAACTATTGAGATCTTGCCAATCACTGCTTCTTGGCATCATTTCGGGTGTCTCCCTTCTGCGAGCACGTGTCGACCCTAATCAGGCGCACCGCTATACCGACGGTTCACTTATCTGCTCCCAGGAGAATCCCCACATACCGCGATAGCGAATGGATTGACGACGGTCACTCCCTCAATCACTTGGCCTTCCTGTAGGTCTTCGGTATAGAGAGTATCCGCGCCGGCCTCGATCGCACTTCGAACGATCAGTGCATCCCAGAAGGACAAGGAGAAGCGTCGATGCAGCGCGATCGCCTCCAGGATCGTGCGCGGCGTGACTTGCACGAGAGGCAACCGAGAAAGATACCGGATCACCTCCCCCGCCTGGTCAGGATTGAGAGGAGGCTCCAGTCTCCTCGTGGCAACGACAAAGAACTCCTGGAGTACCTGGGTGCTAATGACGATGGAGCGCTCCATGACCAGACGCCGCAACTCTGCGCGCGCCAGGCTTTGCTTGTTCGGAGCACTGCTATCGAAGCGGTACAGGAGCACATTGGTGTCTACAAAGACACTCACCGCCGCCGCAACCTCTCTGCGTAGAGGTCGTCTCTCGTCCACTCTGCGACGCGACGCCTCGGCGTGTCGTCGGCGATCGCTTCGATAGCGCTGATGATCGCTGCCAACTCCGCGTCGTCGTGACCGATGCGTTCGAGGTATTCACGCACGAGCGCGTTTACCGAAGTACCGCGCTCGAGAGCGTGGATGCGCGCTTTCTTGAGCACTTCATCGTCGATGGTCAGCGTGAGATTCGCCACGTCCTTGCCTCACAACAACACGGGATCAGTGTAGCACGGATTCCGGGGCCTCTTCAGTGAGGGGTAGAACCCGAGGCGCTTATCGCTATCAAGCCTCGGGCGACCGTGTTACGACGGTGTTTCTCCTCGCACGGCGCGCGCAGCGCTCACCCGTCGCTCCAGTTCATGACGGTTACCCCGAGCGCCTGTGCAAACTCTCGCTACGTTCCGCGTGACAACCGTCACGCCGTGCGCCAGGGAGGTGGCGGCGATCAAGGTGTCTGTCGGCCCGATCGCATCGGGAAGCCACGACGATCGCTATCGACCCGGAAGAGCCACTTCGGCTTCGGACCAACGAGTAGCCGTTTCGTGAGATTCACCCGCCCCTCCGCAATCTCTCCGGGAAACCGGTGGCCGTTATAGGGCGAGCTGACATGCTTCATGCGGCCAAGCTACCATGCCAGCCAAACTTGACAGCCCCGAAGCCAGCCAGCGATTACCAATGCTTTTCTACTGAGCGTGATGATGATGGCGAATGTCTGCTTTGGTCGACCAATTGGCCTGCTTTCAGGACTTGTAGCGGTAAGCCTCCTCGGCCTTTCCGCGTGCGGCACGGTGCAACCCCCTCCGACGGCTCAGAGCATTGCCGGTCTAAGACCGGTCGGCACGGTGACGATGACCGAGACTGTCGCGGCGGGCGTGACCGGGGGCAGCGGTTCGTTGACCTTTCAGGGGCGCACCTATCCGTTCGTTCTCATCGGCAGTGTCGTCGGTCCGGGCGGTGCCTCCAAACTCAGTGCCTCAGGCGAGGTGTACAAGCTGAACAAACTGTCGGACTTCGAGGGCCTCTACTCCGAGGGAACCGGGAAGGCCGGGCTTGATAACGCGAACCGACCTGTGGCTGCAGAACCAGCCTGGCGTGATCATGCACCTGATCGGTACCAGTGACGGGTTGTAACTCTCACTGGGGCGCAATGAAGTCGAGATCAAGCTGACCCAGTGAATTCGTCGATAGGGACCCAGAGCCGCCGCTCTTGACGATTGCCTGGAAGTGCATTAGTTCTACCCTTTCGCCATCGTCCATCTACATTGGCAAAGGAGACGAGCAATGGCCAGGTACAAGAAAACATTCACGCTCAACGTCAGAGACATTGAGCTGATTGAAGACGCGCTGAGGGAGAAGATACGAGTGCTCGCACGCATTCTTCTCGCGAGCGGCAACGTCAAGACGAGTGAAAGTCAGGCAAACGAGGCGCAGATCCGAGAATTGACTGAACTCATGGGGAAGATCCACAACCAGAAGATTTTTTATGGATCAGCTCACCATACCGGAGCCCCGATTTCGGGCTGACCACTCGCGCCAGCTTTGCAGTTGAAGCAAGCTTGCAGCGCCCCTAAGGAGCGACCGGAGAGTCCCTGCCCGTCTGTCATCGCGGGCGCCGCGATTGCTCAGTACGGCCGCGCGGGTCCGATCTGCGGCGCGCGCACCGGCTTCGCCATTCCATAGAAAACGGTGAGTCCGTTGCCGCCACACTGCGTCGACGTCGCTTCACTGAGTCCCGGGTTCCAGCACGCGTCCGGCGTTTCCCAATTGTCGGCCACCCACACGTTGCCGGCGGGGTCGACGCCGATGTCGGTCAGTAATTGCATTCCTCCGCCGACGTACCCGCCAGGGGGCGAGATCGGGTCGCCCGTCTTCATGCCGGGTGGACACGTCTCCGTGCGAACGCCGCATAGATGCGTGATCGAGCGGCCGCGGAAATTGGAGATCCAGACTTGATCGTTACCGTCGATGACGACGCCCCACGAGCCCCAGGTGCTGCCGCCGCCGTTGAATGGTGAACCGGGTGCCTGAGTACCGTCGGGGCGGATCATCGACACACTGCCCATTCCCGGATTGGACGAAAGCGCGTCGTAGGCGATCCGGTCGATCTCGGCGAGCCGACCGGTGAGCTTCAAGTCGAGCAGCTTAAGCTTCGTCTCCAGCGAAAAACCCGATCCCGCCGTGTTGGTCACCCATGCGTTGCCTTGACTGTCGATCGCCATTCCCTTGCCGCTGTGACCGCCGCTCGGAAACACCTCGACCATGGTCGGATCTCTCGCGGGAAAGCGCGTAACGGTGTCGCCGACCGCGTTCGTGATCCAGATTCGATCCTGCTGATCGATCGCGAGATGGAACGGACCGCTCAGCTTGCATGGACTGTCCTTATTCGGTCTTCCATCGGTCGATTGGCAAAAGAACTCGACCTTCGTCGGATCACCCTTCGGAAGATGGACGACCTTGTCGTCGCTGAAGTCGAGCGCCCAGACATCGCCGCTAGGCGCGACGATCACGCCCTGCATCACGCCGATCCTGCCACCGAAGTTGAATCCATCAGCCGGAGACAACGGCTTGCCGTTCTTGTCGAAGAGCGACATCGTTCTTCCGCCGGTACTGTTCATCCATACGCGATCGTTGGCGTCGATGGCGGTGCCGAAGCCAGGCCCTTCGATCCCGCCGCCGCCGAACCCGCCTGGGTTCGGTGACAGAGGTCTACCGTTAGGCGCGAACTTCGCCGACGTCCCGTTCCAGAACGAATCCGCCGATTGCATGCCGACGATGAAGTTCGAGCCGGTCCATGCGTTGCCGTCGCTGTCGAACATGATCTTGCCCGGCGCGTTGAGGCCTCCCCCGGTGAACTTGAGGCCGATCAGCCAGGCGCTCGGTGGATACACGAGGTAAGGCATGAATGGCGGCGCACGCAGCTTCTTGCCCGCGGGCACCGGGTAGAACTGTTCCACTAACGCAAACACCTTCTCGGGTCGGTGTGCCGGATAGCGCGCAATCGCCTGCAGGGCGGTCAGCGTGTCGGTGGGCGCCTTGTCGGTCGGCGACGTCGCTGCTGCAAGCAGGCTGTCACAGGCATCCGGTTTGATGCGCACCACGCAAGCCGCGACCACGTTGGCGAGCGTGGCGAAGTTCGACATGGTCGGCGTCTGGGTGCTGTTGTTGGAATCGAGAATCGCCGTACCCCAACCGCCGGTCTCCAGATTCACCAGATTCGGCATGTTGCCGGCAGCGATGTGGAGCCCCAGCGCGTGGCCCTTGATCGCCGTGCCATCGATGAACTGGTTGTGTGTCCACACCGACGCGATCGTCGTGAACTCGTTGATCACAACCGTGGACGGTGGCGTGGCGCCAACTACGGTCAGGAGCGCGATGCGTGGATTGTCTCCGCTCGTCTTGCCGGCGGCAGGCCGGCCGCGCTGCGCAACCAGGTAGAGGCTCGTGCCCGTGCCGCCCGTTGCGGGAATGGTCATCGAGAAGCGACCGTCGGAGCCCGTGCGTGCCTGTGCCAGTTCCCGCGGATCGCCCGCGCTGGCTGCCCACAACGTCACGGTCGAATCCACGATCGGAGCACCGGCGCCCAGCACCTGCCCGACGATACCGCCGGCGCCATATGCTGCTCCGCCCAGCAGGAGGCTCGATATTGCGCAAGCTGTCGCGCCCGAAACCTTGCTCATCGCCGACTTCACATGACGGTTAAGGAAGAAGGCCATAGCGACTTCTCCTGATAACTCGGTCAGCAGTCTGATCCGGCCGCTTCGCGCGAGCATGTATGAGCGCGAAGCGGACCGGGGGTTCCAGCGGACAAGGCGTTACCGCGCCGGCATCAACCAGTGCCGAGGAAACTTACGGTACGGAGCGCCGTACTGTGCTTTCGAGATCGCGTTCGGATCGTTTCCTCGTCGCCGAACCCGGCCTTTCAGAGAGGGCTCCATACGGTCGGCGCCCCGACGGCGTATGCGGGGCCAGCCCGGAGAGCCATGTCTACCGGCAAGCGAATGGAAGCGTAGGTTCGGAGACCGCCTACGCGCCGGAGCGGCGCAACCGTCCCACGACCCGCCGTGCGCCGCGCCAGAGCATTGGCAGCATCCAGACCACGAGACCGAGAAAGAGCAGCAGCGCGACGAGAAAGACCGCCGGTGCCGTCACCGCAGCCCACAGGTCCCGCCGGCACGAGCAGATCTTCGAAGGTGGACTTGAGGATGTTGGAAAAGGGCTCCGGCGACGTGTTGACCACTGCCCGCGCGCCCGCCTTCGCGAAATGGGTCCCGGCCGTGATCGTGCCGCCGATGATGGCTGCGGCGAGCGCAGCGCCCGCCCCTGAGTCACCGACGGCCGCCGCGGCGAGCAGTGCGCCGCCCGGTATGCGCAGGAAGGTGTTGATGGCATCCCACACGCTGTCGAGCCAGGCGATCTTGTCGGCAAAGAGCTCGACGAAAGTCATGAAGCCGCTCGCAGTCAGCACCAGGGGACTCGCGAGTATCTCGAGATGCTCCGGCAGTACGACCCAGCCGAGCTTGCCGGCGAGACCGACGATGAAGAGCGTGGCGTAGAGCCGGATGCCGCTGGCCCACGCGAGCGCTGCGGCGATCGCGATCTCGGGAAGGTACTCGCTCATCGGCGCCGCGCTACTTGGGCGCTGGTGCGGGTTCGAGCGCTGCCGGCACGGCCTCCTCCTCGATCTTGCGGCGCTTGCCGACGAGCAGTGTGTACGCCGTGGGGATCACGAACAGGGTGAGGAGCGTGCCGAACACGAGTCCGCCCACAATGACCCAGCCGATCGGCTGGCGCGACTCGGCACCGGCGCCGGTGGCGATGGCGAGCGGCACCGCACCCAGCACCATCGCGGCGGTGGTCATCAGGATCGGCCGCAGGCGCAGGGTGGTCGCCTCGATCACCGCCTCGAATTTCTCCTTTCCACCATCGCGCAGCTGGTTGGCGAACTCCACGATCAGGATGCCGTGCTTGGTGATGAGGCCGATCAGCATCACCAGTCCGATCTGGCTGTAGACATTGAGCGTGCTGCCGGTGAGCTTGAGCGCGGCGAGCGCGCCGGTCATCGCGAGCGGCACGGTGAGCATGATGACGAGCGGCCCGACGAAGCTCTCGAACTGCGCTGCCAGCACGAGATAGATGAAGACGAGCGCAAGCACGAAGGTGAGATAGAGCGCCGCACCCGA
>JAEUMW010000322.1 GCA_016791345.1 Betaproteobacteria bacterium
GCCGCTGCCCGCGCGCTCGACATCACGCCACCTGCCGCCACGATGCGGCTCGCCGCCATCGAGGACCGGCTGGGCATCCGGCTCGTCAACCGCAACACGCGCGGATTGAGCCTCACCAGCGAAGGTGAGATCTATCTGCAGCACGCGACCCGGCTGCTGGCAGAGCTGCGCGAGCTGGACGAGATCGTCGCGAGCGGCGGGCAGACGCCGCGGGGCCTGCTGCGCGTCAACGCACCCCTCGGATTCGGCCGGACCGTGATCGCACCGCTGGTGTCGACCTTCACTGCACGCTACCCGGAGGTCGAGGTGCTGCTGGAAGTCACGGATCGGCCGGTCGATCTGATCGAACTGGGCTTCGACGTCGCAGTGAGGTTCGGGGAACTGCCCGACACGCGCATCAATGCACGCCGCATCATGTCCAACCGGCGCTTTCTGTGCGCATCGCCGGCGTACCTCGAACGGCATGGCGTGCCCCGGACGCTGGAGGATCTTGCTCGCCATCGCTGCATCGTTCACCGCCAGAACGATGACGCTTACGGTGTCTGGCGCTTTTCCCACGAACAGGGAACCGAGGTCGTGAAGGTTCAGGCCGTGCTGTCGAGCAACGACGGCGATATCGTTCTCGGTTGGGCGCTCGACGGGCAGGGGATCGTCATCCGTTCCGAGTGGGACCTGAAGAAGTACCTCGAGAGCGGACGACTGCGGCGGGTGCTCCCGGAGTTCTCCCTGCCCGATGCGGATCTCTTCGTCTATTACCCCAGCAGGCAGAACCTCGCCGCCCGGTCGCGCGCTTTCATCAACTTTCTGGTGGAGCAGCTCGCGACCGGCACGGCGTGAGACCCAGGCTCTTGCTGCGCAGCGCGCGGCCGGGTGGCGCGTGTCAGGAGCGCAGCCTCGCGCCGACGTCGACGTCCGCCTTTTCCTGTTCCGTCGCCTCGAACAGCGGGCGCCGCTGCAGTCCGGCCAGCGCTGCGAGCAGCATGTCGGGAAACTGCTCCATGCGGACGTTGTTGATGTTCACCGCCGCGTTGTAGTACTCGCGCCGGTGCGCGATCTGTTCCTCCAGCGCTGCGATGCGCCGCTGCAGGTCGACGAACACTTCGCTCGCACGCAGTTGCGGATAGCTTTCGGCGACCGCGAGCAGGCGCGCCACGCCGCGGGAAAGTTCGTCCTCCGCGGCGAGACGCTGGGCGTCCGGCAGCGACGTGCCGGCGCGGCTGCGCAGGCTTGTCACCTGTTGCAGCAACTCGCGCTCGTGCGCCACGTAACCCTTGACGGAGTCGATGAGCTTGGGCAGCTCGTCGTGTCGCTGCCGCAGCAGCACGTCGATGTTCGACCACGCCTGATCGACCTGATGCTTGACGCTGACGAGGCCGTTGTAGAGGGAAACGCCATAGGCGGCGATGCCGATCAGAATCAGAATCAGTGCGAAGAGCACGACGGCAACCCACGCCATGGCGACTCCTTCAGAAGAGGTGATAGAGGGTGAAGCACAGCACGCCGATGCCGATGCCGGCCTGCCACAGCGAGCGCTTGCGCAATTCGGCGAGCGCTGCGCGCTCGGGCCGGTCAGAAACCAGGAACGGCCGACCGCTGCGTCCTTTCCAGACGATCACGGCATTGGCCGGAAGCGACGGCGGTGTGGCCGACTCGGCGCGCCGCTGTCGCTCGCCGCCCCTGCCGATGCCGAGCAGCATGTCGAGGAACCCGATGAGCACGGCGACGATGGTGCGCGCGGGCGCCGGGACCACTTCGAGGACGGCGCGCCGCCACTCGCCGATCTGCGCGAGGTACCACATGCGCGCAAGGCCGCCGGCAGGTGCTTCCTCCGGCAGGCGGCTCGCCTCGTCCAGCGTGCCCAGCACGTAGACCGTGCCATTGGCTTCGAGGCGCTGCTCGTGAACCCTGATCTTTCGGTTCGAACTCCACGGAAAACCGAGCGCATCGAGCAGGGCGCGTCCGCTGTCGGGCAGATTGTCCTTGCCGCTCTGCCAGGTGTCCGTGCCGAGCACCAGATCAGCGTCCTTGAGCCAGACCGGAAGCCGTCCGCTGTCGTCCTCGATCTCGATGACATTGATCGTACCGCCGTGCCGCGCCGCCACCTGACGCCACTTGCCGCCGCGGTTTCCATCCTCGTACCACAGCTCGACGGAGACATCCCACCACACGGTCGGACGACCGGTGATCCCGGCGGGAGACGGTGCCGTCGTGACCGCGCGCCCTTCCAGTTCCACCAGACCCACGGCGGCGCTGCTCACCTTCGCCGTCGGCGTGTTCGCCACCGTGATGCCGTCGCGAAGACCCATGAGACCGCGGCGGAACAGCCAGCCGCCGAAGACGAAGCCGGCCGGGATGAGGAGGATCGAAGCGAGCACCGAGAACACCAGGAGCAGGACCACCAGCAGGACGAGAACGGCGATGACGATGCCGGCGACCTTGAACCCGCTCCAGTGCGTGTCCCCTCCGACCTGCTTCGACGCGTCCTGCAACGGCACACGCTCGCCGATCCAGCGGCCCCCCAGTCGCGCGCGTACCGCGGCCACGATGGCGTCGCGCGTCGGGCCCTGCGGCAACGCGCCCATGAACGACCGCTCGCCGCCGCGCCTGATCATCAACCATTCCATCTCGCGCGGAACCCAGCGCGGCAGGTCGGGGGTGCCGCGGCCGCCCATGCCCGACATGGCGGAGGTTCCACCTTCCTGCACCGAATCCCAGGTGAGCACCTGCGGTCCCCCCGCCAGCGGCGTATCGGATTCGTAGCGGAGCGCGTCGTCGGTGATCTCGTAGGAAGAACGCACGTCGCCGATCGGGGTCGGCATCGTGAATGTCCACCGCTGTGGCTCCAAGTTCCTGTCTCCGGGGTCGGACTGCTGCTGGACCGTGCGTCGGGATGCACGCTCCCTGTGCGCGGTGAATGTTGCCACGTCAGGCTTTCGTTGGGCGAGTGTGTCTCCGGGGTCGACGGCGCGCCCTCGCGGTGGCGTTAAGGTTCCGTTCAGCCAGCAGGTCTAGTATCGGAAAACGGAACTCTGAGAGGGAAACCATCATGAAGCCGATTGCGGTGATTGCAGCGGTGGCAGTGGCCGTCCTGGCAAGCAGTGTCGCATCGGCGCAGCCTTACCGCGGCTGGTACCACGGAGGCTATCACGGGGGTTACTACGGCTATTACGGTCCCCGCGTGGGGGTCGTCGTCGGCGCTCCAGTGTGGGGACCGTGGTATTACCCGCCGCCGTACTACTACCCACCGTACCCGCCAGCCGTCGTGGCCGTTCCGAGCACGCCGCCGGTGTACATCGAGAAGAGTCAGCCGGGCGTGTCAACCTCGAGCGCGGCAGGCACGTGGTACTACTGCGCCGAGTCGAAAGGCTACTACCCTTACGTGGATCAATG
>JAEUMW010000323.1 GCA_016791345.1 Betaproteobacteria bacterium
GGTGCGGGATCGATGACGAGGCTGTGGTGGACGAGCCGCTGGGTCGCGTCTTCGCGCGGACGCAGCCTGATGACGTGCGCGCCGAGCGTCACCGGCGCGCGGTAGCGATAGCGGGTTTCGTGATGGACGCGAAAGCGCATGGGAATCCTCCGGGAAGCCAGCATTGTAGCGAGGACATGCCTCTCAACCCTTTCGCGCCCGCGTGCTATCATCGCGGCCATGCGTAACGTGCTGCTTTTTCTTGCCTTCTTGCTTCCTGCCAGCGCTGCATGGGCGGAGCGCCCGCTGCCTGCGGACGGCGTGCGCGCGACGCTCACGGGGCCGCAGGCCTATCCGCAGGTCCAGCTCGGCGGCAAGCTCTATCGCATGGCCCCCGGCGGCATCATCCGCGACGAAGAGAACCGCAAGATCGTGCACGGCGAACTGCCTTCGCGCGCCCAGGTCCTCTATCTGCCGGATGCCAACGGCGATATCTCGCGCATCTGGATCCTGACCCCCGAAGAGCAGGCGATGCTCGCCCGCGCCGGCAAGAAGTAACGCCGCGCCCTGCGGTTCTCTCGCTGCCCCATGGTCGGCAAGGTCTACATCAAGACGTTCGGCTGCCAGATGAACGAGTACGACTCGGACAAGATGGCGGACGTCCTGCGGGCGGCGCAGGGCATGGAGCCGACCGACGATCCGGCAGCCGCCGACGTCATCCTGTTCAACACCTGCTCCGTGCGCGAGAAGGCCCAGGACAAGGTGTTTCACGATCTCGGCCGGGTGCGTGCGCTGAAGGCGTCGCGGCCGGACCTCTTGATCGGCGTCGGCGGTTGCGTGGCAAGCCAGGAGGGTGCAGCGATCGTCGAGCGCGCGCCGTATGTCGATCTCGTGTTCGGTCCGCAGACCCTGCATCGCCTGCCGGCGCTCATCGAGACACGCCGGCGCACCGGCCGCGCGCAGGTGGACATTTCCTTCCCGGAGATCGAGAAGTTCGACGCGCTGCCGCCGCCGCGGGTGACGGGAGCCAGCGCCTTCGTGTCGATCATGGAAGGCTGCAGCAAGTACTGCTCGTTCTGTGTGGTCCCCTATACGCGGGGGGAAGAAATCTCGCGGCCGCTCGACAGCGTGCTGGAGGAGGTCGCCGGACTCGCGTTGGGTGGCGTGAAGGAGGTCACGCTGCTCGGCCAGAACGTGAATGCGTACCGCGCCGCCATGTCGGGTGGCGAAGTCGCGGACTTCGCGCTCCTGCTCGAATACGTCGCTGCCATCCCCAGCATCGAGCGCATCCGCTACACCACCTCGCACCCGCGCGAGTTCACGCAGCGGCTGATCGATGCGTATGCCCGCATCCCGCAACTCGTCTCCCACGTGCACCTGCCGGTGCAGTCGGGATCGGATCGCATCCTCGGCGCGATGAAGCGCGGCTACACCGCGCTCGAGTACAAGTCGATCGTGCGCCGCCTGCGGGCAATGCGGGCGGACTTGAGCCTCTCCTCCGATTTCATTGTCGGCTTCCCGGGCGAGACGGATGCCGACTTCGAAGCGACGCTGCGACTGGTCGAGGAACTTGCCTTCGACGCGTCCTTCTCGTTCGTCTACAGCCCGCGCCCCGGTACTCCGGCGGCCGACCTGCCGCAGCAGGTCGATCGCGAAGTGAGTCTCGCGCGTCTGGCGCGTCTGCAGGCGAAAATCGACGAGCAGGCGCAGGCCGTGAGCCGCGCGATGGTCGGCACGGTGCAGCGCGTGCTGGTCGAGGGTCCGTCGCGCAAGCGGGCAGCC
>JAEUMW010000324.1 GCA_016791345.1 Betaproteobacteria bacterium
CGAGGGGCGCGGATTGAAACTGCCTCCCGCTGTGCCCATGTGGCCACCAGCCCCGCATCGCCCCTCGCTCGCGAGGGGCGCGGATTGAAGCGTGAACTATGCCGTGCGCGCGCTGCGCGGCGTGTCGACCGCAGGCACCAAGGAGCGCTCAAGCTGCGCTCTCAGGTCCCGCTCGCTGCAGAAAACCAGGTCGTAGGTGCTGGAGAAGCCCGCCGCCTGTTTGGCATCGAGGCCCGCGGCGCACACGATGAAGTCGTCGCGACCGATGCCGAGCCGCCTGCGCAGCGTGAGGCAGCGGTCGATATCCTGGCGGAAGTCGCCGCTCTTGCATTCGACGCAAAGCGGACGCGTGCCGTCGATGAGGAAGAACACGTCGAGTTCGAACGTCTCCTCGTTTTGCAGCGTGATCACCAGATTGCGCGCGCACGAGTAGCGCAACCCGTGCTCGCGCGCCGATTCGAGCAGAGTCATCAGTACCAGCCACTCCAGCCAGTCGCCGTTGAAAAACTCGCGAATCGCCGGGGCGGTCTGCAGAATGAGCCGCAGGCGCGGCTTCTCGTCCTTGAGGTGCAGACACTTTGCGATGAAAGAGTATTCGAAGAGCTGTCGGCAGAAGCGCGTGATGTGCTCGACCTGCTCGGGCGTCTTGCGTTCGAAGTGGATCGTCGCCTGCGTGAATCCCTTCATCTGGGCGAAGCGGATGCGGTCGACCACTTCCTTCAGAACGCTGTAGTTGCGCCCGATGGCCACCGCCACCTCGTCGAAGAACCCGGTGGTATCGACGGCGCGCGGGTTGGTCCGAACGCGGACCTGCCGGCGCTGGAACCAGTCCCGCACCGGGCCGTGCTGAAGCTCGGTCGACAGCAGGGCCGAGTTGTGCAGATCGAAGGGTTCGGCGGAACCCGCCAAGGGAGCACTGCGCGCGAGCATGCTGCCACCTGCGCCGACGGCACGCAGTCGCACCGCCTCGACCTGCAGGGCGAAGAGCTTTTCCAGCGCCTTGCTCACGAAGTAAACCGTGTCGTGAGCCTGCACGGACGCCTGACAGTGAGGACAGGTCTGCGTCGTCCCGGCTGCCTCAGGGGGCAGTTCTTCGAGATGACCGCACTTGCTGCAACGGAGGATGGCCATGGCATGAGGCGACGGCTGATAGGAGACCACGCCTGCTGCAATAGCTGTGCCCAGGTGCGGATGGGCGGCGCTGGCTTCCCGCCGACCGCGGACATGCCGGACGCTGCAAGGTTGACGCGCAGCGCCGACAGCTAGCAATATTCTGCGCTGCGGTTCCGATGCAATGCACCACCAGCCACTGGTGGTAGTGCATGCAGGGCTGCTTCGCGCGTGCTGCCGGTGGCTCGCATGTGGTCAGCGCGTCCTCGATCACTACTTCTCTGACACGGCACCATGGACAACAGCACGCTGCCGTTCGCCAACGACCGCGAGCCCGGCGCAAACGCCGGCGCCGACGGTGTTGCCGCGGATCCGCTCTGGTACAAGGACGCGGTGATCTATCAGCTGCACGTCAAGGCGTTCTGCGACTCCAACGACGACGGCATCGGCGACTTTCGCGGCCTTGCGTCCAAGCTCGACTATGTGCAGGACCTGGGCGTCAACGCGATCTGGGTGATGCCCTTCTATCCGTCCCCGCTGCGCGACGACGGCTACGACGTCGCCGACTACCTGAACGTGCATCCGCACTACGGCACGCGGCAGGACTTCCGGACTTTCCTGCGCGAAGCGCACCGGCGCGGACTGCGCGTGATCACCGAGCTTGTCGTCAATCACACGTCCGACCAGCATCCGTGGTTCCAGGCCGCGCGCCGCGCACCGCCCGACACGTCGAAGCGCAACTTCTACGTGTGGAGCGACGACGACCAGAAGTATCGCGGCACGCGGATCATCTTCACCGACACCGAGGTGTCCAACTGGACCTGGGATCCGGTGGCGAAAGCGTATTTCTGGCACCGCTTCTTCAGTCATCAGCCGGATCTCAATTTCGACAATCCAAGCGTGATGAAGGCGGTGGTCCGGGCGATGCGCTTCTGGCTCGACATGGGCGTGGACGGCTTCCGGCTGGATGCGATTCCGTATCTGGTAGAGCGCGAGGGCACAAACAACGAGAACCTTCCGGAGACGCACGCGGTCATCAAGCAGATCAGGGCTGCGATCGACGCCAAATATGGCGACCGTCTGCTGCTCGCGGAAGCGAACCAGTGGCCCGAGGACGTGCGCGACTACTTCGGCGACGGCAACGAATGCCACATGGCCTACCACTTTCCACTGATGCCGCGCATGTACATGGCGATCGCGCAGGAGGACCGCCACCCGGTGATCGAGATCATGCAGCAGACGCCGGACATCCCGGCCAACTGCCAGTGGGCGATCTTCCTGCGCAATCACGACGAGCTCACGCTGGAGATGGTGACGAGCAAGGAGCGCGACTACATGTACCGCATGTATGCGGCGGACCCGCGTGCGCGCATCAATCTCGGCATCCGCCGGCGGCTCGCGCCGCTCATGGAGAACGACATCGATCGCATCAAGCTGATGAACAGCCTGCTCCTGTCGATGCCGGGCTCGCCGATCATCTATTACGGCGATGAGATCGGCATGGGCGATAACATCTTCCTCGGCGACCGCGACGGCGTGCGCACGCCGATGCAGTGGACGCCCGACCGCAACGCCGGCTTCTCGCGTGCCGATCCGCAGCGCCTCTATCTGCCGCCGATCATGGACCCGGTGTACGGCTACGAGGCGGTGAACGTCGAGGCGCAGCTGCGCGAACCGTCGTCGCTGCTCAACTGGATGAAGCGCATGCTCGCCGTGCGCAAGCAAAGCCACGCCTTCGGCCGCGGCCGCCTCACGTTTCTGAATCCCGGCAACAACAAGGTGCTCGCCTACCTGCGCGAACTGGGTGACGAGGCGATCCTCTGCGTTGCGAACGTCGGACGCTCCGCGCAGCCGGTCGAGCTCGATCTCAAGCGCTACCGCGGTCGCGTGCCGGTGGAGATGCTCGGCCGCGTGGCGTTTCCGCCGATCGGCGAGCTGCCCTATCTGCTCACGTTGCCGGCGCACGCCTTCTACTGGTTCCGGCTCGCCACCGACGTCGAAGCACCCGACTGGCACGAGTCGTTCACCGCGCGCGAAGAGCTGCCGGTGATAGTGCTCTTCGACGGCTGGTCGAGCTTCTTCCGCGACCGCGTCGTGCCGTGGCGCATCGGCATGGCGCAGAAGGTGCGCGACCAGCTCGAG
Organism: Betaproteobacteria bacterium; assembly: GCA_016791345.1. NCBI lineage: Bacteria > Pseudomonadati > Pseudomonadota > Betaproteobacteria > Betaproteobacteria bacterium. The sequence continues at coordinate 3,253 of JAEUMW010000324.1, forward strand.
CTGGAGATTCTTCCGCGCTACATCGAGCAGCGGCGCTGGTTCGCGCAGAAGGGCGAGAAGGTGAAGCGCGCGCGCCTCGTCGACCACGGTCTGCTCGAACGCGGCAGCCAGTCGTGGCTCATCGGGCAGTTCGACG
>JAEUMW010000325.1 GCA_016791345.1 Betaproteobacteria bacterium
AGCACGATGTGCGTGCAGCCGCGCAGGCGCGCGGCGTGCTCGATCTGCTCGAAGATGAATGAACCGACACCCAGCCCGTGGTAATTCGGGTGCACCGCGAGTTCCTCGACGAAGAGCGGGCGCATGCCGCGCTTCTCGAAGTACCGGTGATTCATCCAGTTGTCGGACCCGGTGATCTCGTAGGCGAACTCGGCGTAACCCACGAGCTCGTGTTTGTCGTCCTTCTTGAGCTCGAAGAGGAGCTGCTCGATGCCTTCCTCTTCGTAGATCTCGTCGAAGTGCTTCTTGAGCCGCGGCCGCTGATACTCGACGGTCTCGCGGTTCACGTCGCGGAACACGAGCTTCAAGAACTCCCAGACGCGGTTCAAGTCCCGGCGATGGATGCGCCGGACGCGAAGCTCCAGCTCGGCAGCCTCGCTCACCTGACCTTGGGGTTGAAGTTCGGTGTCTGACATGGTCAACGGAAGCGGATTATAGCGCTTGCCCGCCAGCCGGTCAGGGTCGGCTCGCTTGCAGCATGGGTGCTCAGTGATCGATGATCTTCGCCAGAAACTCGATCGTCCGCGCGTGCTCCGGATTGCCGAAGAAGGCGCTCGGCGGTTTGTCCTCGACGATCTGGCCTTCGTCCATGAACACGATGCGGTCGGCCACGGCTTTCGCGAAGCCCATCTCGTGCGTGACCACCAGCATCGTCATGCCTTGCGCTGCGAGCCCGCTCATGACATCGAGCACCTCCTTGATCATCTCGGGATCGAGGGCGGAGGTGGGTTCGTCGAACAGCATGATGCGCGGCTCCAGGCAGAGCGCGCGAGCGATCGCGACGCGCTGCTGCTGACCCCCCGAAAGCTGCAGCGGGTATTTCCCCGCCTGCTCGACGATGCGTACCCGGTCGAGTTGTTCGAGGGCGCGCGCCTGCGCTTCCCGCTTCGGCAGCTTGGCGACCCACATCGGTGCCAGCGTCAGATTTTCGAGGACGGTCAGGTGCGGAAAGAGATTGAACTGCTGGAAGACCATGCCGACATGCCGGCGCACTGCATCGATTGCCCGCGGGTCATCGCCGAGTTCGACACCGTCGACGACGAGACGACCCGCCTGGTGCGCCTCCAGGCCGTTCACGCAGCGGATGAGGGTCGACTTGCCGGAGCCGGAGGGGCCGCAGATGACGATCCGCTCGCCGGGCGCCACCATCAGGGCGATATCGCGCAGGGCGTGGAAGCCGTTGGCGTACCACTTGTTGACCTTTTCGAAGCGGATGATCGGATCGCTCACGCTCGCCTGCTTGCGCCGATCTGCCTTTCCACCCACAGGCTGTAGCGCGACATCGCGAAGCAGCAGACGCAGTAGAGTGAGGCAACGAAAAGATAGGCCTCCACCTTGAACGGCCGCCACTCGACATCGGAGTTGAGCGCAAGGCCGAGCGCCCCGGTGAGCTCGTAGAGCGACACGATGGTCACTAGAGAAGTGTCCTTGAACACGCCGATGAAGTTGTTCACGAGGGCCGGCACCACTGCTGCCAGCGCCTGTGGCAGCACGATCCTGAGTTGCGTCTGCCAGCCGCGAAGGCCGAGGGCTGCGGCTGCCTCGACCTGTCCCCGTGGGATCGCCTGCAGACCACCGCGCACGGTCTCCGCCATGTAGGCCGCGGCGAAGAGTGAGATGCCGACCAGCACGCGCGCCAGCACGTCCAAGGTCATGCCTTGCGGCAGGAACAGCGGGAACATGAAGGACGCCATGAAAAGCACCGAGATGAGCGGCACCCCGCGGATCAGTTCGACATACAGGACGCACAGCGTTCGGATGGCGGGCAGCCGGCTGCGTCTGCCCAGCGCGAGCAGAACAGCGAGCGGAAACGCGCAGGCAGCAGACAGCGTTGCCAGCAAGAGCGTGAGCGGCAGGCCTCCCCACGCTTCCGTGCGCACCGGCGCGAGACCGAGCACGCCCCCGCCTATCAGCACGAGAAAGCCGGCGAGACCGAGCACCCACAGAACCGCGAGCCGGGGGCGCCAGAATCTGCGGACACCGCTCGCGACGAGCATTCCCAGCATCAATACCGTTGCTGCCACTGCCCGCCATTGCTGCTCGAACGGGTAGCGGCCGAAGAGGATGAGGCGGTACTTCTCGGCCACGACGCCCCAGCAGGCGCCGCTACCGCGGGCCGCTTGGCAGGCGGCGGCATCGGGTGCGAAGACGGCATCGAGCAGCGCCCAGCGCACGATTCCGGGCAGCACACAGAGCGCGAGGCCGATCAGCGCCATCGTGGCGGCGGTGCTGCGCCAGTCACCGAAAAGATTCCGACGCGCCCAGGTGAACGGTCCGTCTGCGTGAACCGGTGCTGGCCGGGGCGCGATGAGGCGCAGTGCATCGGCCATGGTTAGCGCTCCACGATGGCCACGCGGCGGTTATACCAGCTCATGAAAGCGGCGGTCGCCAGCGAGGTCGCGAGATACACGGCCATGATGATGGCAATGCACTCCACTGCACGCCCGGTCTGGTTCAAAGTGGTGTTGGCGATCGACACCACGTCCGGGTAGCCGATTGCCACCGCCAGCGACGAGTTCTTGGTGAGGTTGAGGTACTGATTGGTGAGCGGTGGCACGATCACGCGCAGCGCCTGCGGCAGCACGACGAGCCGCAGCTCGAGGCGGGGCGTGAGCCCCAGGGCGCGTGCCGCTTCCACCTGTCCGCGATCGACCGACTGGATGCCGCTGCGCACGACCTCGGCGACGAAGGCAGCGGTGTAGAGCACGAGACCGAGCAGCAGGGCGAGAAACTCCGGTGTTGCGCTGCCGCCGCCATCGACGGCGAACGCAAGCTGCTCCGGCACCTGCCACACTCGTGGGGCGCCGCCGGCCCACCAGCCGATGCCGACGGAGGTGGCCACCAGCAGGAGAGGCACCCAGACTCGGTCGCGGGGTATTCCGGTGAGCTCGAAATGGCGTTGCGCCCGGCGTCGCCAGCCCCAGGCGATTCCGACACCAACCAGCGCACACACGAGACCCAGGATCTGGCCCGCGTGCCACAGCGGGACTGGAAACGCCAAGCCGCCCTTGCTCAGGTAGAAGAGCCCTGCGAAGTTCCATGCCGCCTGCGCCGGCGGCAGAACTTCAACGCAGAGGAGATACCACATCAGCAGCTGCAGCAGCAGCGGCACGTTGCGGAAGAGCTCGACATAGCCGTAGCAGAGACCGCGCACCAGCGCATTGCGCGACAAGCGACCGATGCCGAGCAGAGTGCCGAACACCGTCGTGAGAAGAATGCCGATCAACGCCACGCGCAGCGTATTGAGCACGCCGATGCCGATCGCCCGCGCATACGAATCGGTCGGGCTGAAGGGGATCGGGCTCTCGCCGATGTCGAACCCGGCGGTGGCGTTCAGAAAATCGAAGCCGCTCTGGATGCCGCGCGCACGCAGATTCGCGACGGTGTTGTGGGCGAGCAACCCGACGGCGAGGCAGACGACCCCGAGCGCGATTGCCTGGAAGAAGACACCGCGCGCCGCGCGCCCGCGCCACGACGGGCGCTGCCAGGGCGGTCGACGAGGATTCACTGCGCGCGAATGCCGTCAGCGTATGGGCGGCGCGTACAGGAGGCCACCCTTCGACCAGAGCTCGTTCAAGCCCCGCGGCAGTCCTATCGGCGTCTTCGGTCCGACGTTGCGCTCGTAGATCTCGCCGTAGTTGCCGACGGTCCTTAACCCCCGATAGGCCCATTCCCGGTCCAGACCGAGCGCCTTGCCGCTGTCTTCGGTGCCACCCCCGAGCAAGCGCGCGACGGCCGGATTCGCGGCCACCTTCTTCTGCACGTCGACGTTGTCCTGCGTGATGCCGAGTTCCTCCGCCTCGATGAGCGCGAAGACGACCCACTTCACGATGGCGAAGAACTCGTCGTCGCCGCGCCGCACCGCCGGGCTCATCGGCTCTTTCGAGATCAGCTCGGGCAGGATCACGTGGTCGTCCGGCTTCGCGGCTTCCTTGCTGCGGATCGACGCCAGTGCCGACGCATCGGTCGTGTACACCTGGCAGCGGCTGCCGAAGTACGCAGCGTTGGTCGCTGCGAAATCCGCGAACACCACCGGCTTCAGATTCAGGTTATTGGCGCGTGAGAAATCGCTCAGGTTGCGCTCGGTCGTGGTGCCGGACTGCACGCAAACGGTGGCGCCCTTGAGCGCCTTCGCGCTCTGCACGTTGAGCCGCTTCGGCACCAGGAAGCCCTGGCCGTCGTAGAAGACGATCGCAGTGAAGTTGAGCCCGAGCGATGCATCGCGCGTCGACGTCCACGTGGTGTTGCGCGAGAGGATGTCGACCTCGCCGGACTGCAGCGCGGTGAAACGCTGCTGCGAGGTGAGCGGGACGAAACGGACCTTGCCGCCGTCCTTCAGGATCGCCGCGGCGATCGCGCGGCAGATGTCCACGTCGAGCCCGGACCAGCGGCCCTGACTGTCCGCTGCGGAAAATCCCGCGACACCGGTGCTCACACCGCATACGAGCTCTCCGCGCTTCGCGATGGCGTCGAGGTCCTTGCCGGCGCGCGCTCCCGTAGACACCAGCATCCCAAGAGCGCACGCCGCGAGTGCGGTGTGCAGCGGCGCGTGCCGCCCTTTGCGCGTCATTCCGTTGTGCTCTCGCAGAAGAGCAGCGCGCCGGGGAAGTCGGCGAAGATGTCGGCCACCAGCAGCCGGCCGTCGAGCACCTCGACGCTGCGGCCGGTCAGCACGTTGAGCGGGCGGCTGCCGACGGGGAGGATGTCTGCGGGAACCGCGGTGTCGCCCCAGGTCTCGGAGCGCAGCGGCAGCTCTCCCGGCTCGGTGACGAGCCGGGAAAAGAGACGACCGGCCACGACGATGGCGACGCTGTCGCCGAGCCGGCGCGCGTAGGCGACGACATTGTCGGCGCGCTCGCCGGTGGCCACGAGCGGCGTGTAATCGCCTTGCGCGAAGAGTTGCGGATACTCGCGGCGCAGTTCGAGCGCCCGCCAGATCAGGTACAGCTTGGGACCGCCCGACTCCCAGTTGCGCATGATGGCGTCGAGCTGCGTGGCCGCGCCGACGCTGGCGGCGGCCAGCTGCTCCTGCATCTCCGCCAGCAGCAGCGACCGCTGTTCGTAGTCGACCGGACGGCGGTTGTCCGGATCGACCAGGCTCAGGTCCCAGAGCTCGTTTCCCTGGTAGATGTCCGGCACGCCGGGGCTCGTCAGCTTGATCAGGGTCTGCGACAGGCTGTTCAGCATGCCGAGCCAGGCGACGCTGCGCTGCAACGGCAGGAAATCCTGCAGGAACAGATTGCCCTCGGTCTTCGCCAGCAGCGCGTCGATGAAGCCGGCGAGCGCCGCCTCGTAGGCCGTGTTGACGTTGATCCAGCTGCTTTCGACCTTGGCTTCGCGCACGGCCTTCGTCATGTAGGTCTGGATGCGCTCGCGCAACGCCGCGAGTCCGTCCTCGGTCAGCGCTTCCAGCGGCCAGGTGCCGAGCAGCGTCTGATAGAGAAGGTACTCATCGTTGCGCGACGGTGCGCTCCTGCCTTCCACGACGCGCTTGCGGCTGCGGTTGAGACGGCTCCAGCGGCGCAGGCCGAGCCGCCAAGCGGCGGGCAGCTCGGAGATGACGTCGATGCGCACACGCACGTCCTCCGAGCGCTTGCAGTCGTGCGTGGAAGTCGCGAGCATCGTGTGCGGCCAGCGCTGCGCGCGATCCTGACTCGCGCCGTGGAAGGCGGACACGGTGAAGCCGAAGCAGCCGGGATCGCCGCCGACCTCGTTCAGCGACACGAGCCGGTGGTAGCGGTAGAAGGACGTATCTTCCACGCCCTTGGCGGTGACCGGCGCGGTGAACTGCTGAAACTTGTGCGCGAAGGCGAGCGCCTCCACCGTCTGTTCGCCGCCGAGGGATTGGCCGAGAGCAGCCGCGCGCACGAAATCGAAGATCGTCGCGTCTGCCGCGCGCGAGCGGCGCCGTGCGCGCGACACCGCCCAGTCGAGATAGCGTCGGTCGTCCGCCGATGGCTTCTCGACGATGTAGGTGCGATAGACCGGGAAGCAGGCGACCACTTCCACCAGCGCCTGGCGCAGCGTGTTCAGCGTGAAATCGCGCGTGCGGCGATCGGACTGCGCGAGGCGGGCGAGGCGGTTGGAGAGCACCGTGAGCTCGCTGGCGAGTGCTGTACGCAGGATCACGCGCCGCGACTGGTAGGCGATCTCCTCGAAGCCGAGCGCTTCCGGCACGAAGGCCTCGTAGATGCGGTCGAGCTTGGCGCGCGCGGCGCCGTCGACGAAGAGGCCGTTGACCACGTTCATGAAGCGATAGCCGGTGGTGCCGTGCACGCGCCACGCCTCGGGCAGTCGCTCGTAGCCGGCGGTGATCTTCTCCAGCACGACGTACAGTGGCAGGCTCTGGCGACTCGCCGGCTCGGCTGCGTTTACGCCCCACGCGAGCGAGATACGGTCCTGCAGGTGCCTGAAATACGCAGCCGGATCGTACAGGCCATCGGGGTGATCGATGCGCAGGCCCTCGATCTGTCCCGCCGCCACGAGGTCGAGCACGAGGTGGTGCGTGGCATCGAACACCACCTCGTCTTCCATGCGCAGCGCGGCGAGGTCGTTGATGTCGAAGAAGCGGCGATAGTTGATCTCGTCCGAGGCGACGCGCCAGTACGCCAACCGGTAGGCCTGCGCTTCAAGCAGGGCGTGCAGCGTGTCGAAGGATGCGGGGTTGTCGGTGCTGCCGTTGATGCCGCGCACTGCCGCGTCGATGGCACGGGCGAGCGGTGCGCAGTCGGTCACCACGCGGGCGAGCCGGCGCTTGTGCACCTCCTTGTCGCGATTGCGCTCGCTGCGGCGCTCGGCCTCGACCTCGTCGCGCCCCGGCAGATTGCGAAACGCCGTGACCAGGCTCGCGAACTCGTCGAGCACGGCGCTCGGCACGGATTCACCGAGCGCCGCCTTCATCGCACGCTCCAGGACGACGGGATACTGGCAGGGATCCACCGGGAAGCGGTGCTCGTAGTAGTAGACGCTGAACGAGCCCGTCGCCGCCTCGTAGGCGAGCCGGATCTCACCGCGTTCGAGCAGCGCGCCGTAATGGTCGCCCAGCACCGGCACCAGCACCTTGCCCTTGAGCGCGGCGCTCGCCGGATCCCAGTCGATGTCGAAGAACTCCGCGTAGTGCGAGGCGTGGCCGTTCTCCAGCACGTCCAGCCACCAGGCGTTGTCGCCGCCCATAACGCCCATGTGGTTCGGCACCATGTCGAGGATGTGACCCATGGCGCTCGACTTGAGGGCGTCGACGAACGCATCGAAATCCTCGCGGCTGCCGATCTCCGGGTTGAGCGCGTTGTGGTCGATGATGTCGTAGCCGTGATGGCTGCCGGGGCGCGCCTTGAGATAGGGCGAGCAGTAGACGTGGCTCACGCCGAGGCGGGCGAGGTAGGGAACGAGCTGCGCTGCCTGGCGGAAGCCGAAGTCGCGATGCAGCTGCAGGCGATAGGTGGCGCGCGGGATGATCGCGCGCACGCGGTCGTCGGCACCGGTGCGTGCATAGGGAAAGAGAGCCTGCCCGCGAGCCTGGGCGAGGGCGTCGGTAAGCGCGACGAAGCGCGGATCCTCCGGCCAGTCCTCGAGCGTGAGCGCGAGCTTGCCGCGGCCGGGAGCAGGCGCGTCGGCGGCGGGCTCGGCCGCGCGCACCACGTCTTCGAGCCTCACCATCAAGAGGCACGCCGGCGAGCGTGCGAGGTAGAGCTGGAGCGCCTGCGCGAATGCATCGGTCATGGCCGGCAGGGAGAGCGGATTCGGCGTCACCCCGGGCGGCAGCAGTCCTTCACGCTCGAGCGCGAGCAGGAGCCGCGCGCGATCCTGCGAGCGGTTGACGATCGCCGCCTGCCGTCGCTCGTGCGCGGCGGGCGTGTCCGCCGCCGCGGCAGCGTCGAGGTCGCGCCCCTCCCAGAACTCGGCGAGCGTCGGGCCGGTGCGGCTGCTCGCGACCACGAGGCTTTGCGGCGGATAGGCTGCCGGCGGGGCGAAATCCCCCTCCTTGTCGCGCTCCATCTGCAGCAACCGGCGCGTGAGCAGGCCGTTGTCGGCATAGGCACGGCGTGCGGCCTCGGGCAGCGTCTCGATGTCTTCGGCGATGACGAGGCAGCGGTTGCGCTGACTCTCCAGGGCGAGAATGCCGAGCAACTCGCCGAGCGGATAGTTCACATACGCACCCTGGGCCGGATTACCCCGCGCCGGGATCCAGAACAGGCGCGCCAAGCCGGCAGCCTGCTGCAGGCAGATCGCGCCATTGTCACGCATGTTGGCGCGCAGCGCTGCGATGAACGGGCGGTACGCCGCATGCCGCAGCCGGTGCGGATGCAAGGGTGCGAGCGCGTCGTCCCTGCCGCTGCCGTTGGCGGCATCCGGCGGCGCGCCGATGCTCGCGCCAAACGCGTAGCTGCCAGGCTCGCTCCACGTCTCGGCACCATCCCGGGTCGCCGACAGGGGCAGTGAGCCGATGAGGCCGACACCCAGGCCGACCTCCTCGCAGCGCCACCCTGCCGCATGCCACTGCAGATCGACCTGCCAGCGCACGTACTCGAGGAACTCGATGCGTTCGCGATACTGCTCGGCGAAGCGCGCCACCGCAGCGCTCCCCGCATCGCGGAAATCCTCCGGCCACTCCGGCCAGCCACGCATCGACGGGTGTTCGCGCTGGAAGTGCTCCTGCAGCGCTGCAAACAGTGCGTGACGCCGCAGACTTTCGCCCTGCGCGCGGCGGTAGGCGCGAAAGGCGCCAGCGCGCGCCGTGCCGTGATAGAGGTGACGGCTGCGAAAGCTGCGGTGGAGCAGGCCGAGCACCATCCGCTTCAGTTCCGCGACGCTGTCGGCATCGACCTGATCGGCCGCACGCAGGCGGGTCAGCCGCGACTGGAAGTCGGCACTGCGGATGAGGGCCTGCGCTTCTTCACATTCGCGCAGGTCCTCGATGCGCTCGATGTCCAGATAGCGGACGTCGACGTGCAGCCGGCTCGCCGCGCGATAGGCGTTCGTGCCGGGGCCGTGACCGGGCAGTGCCAGATGCAACCCGTCGACCCCGACCAGGCCGGCGCCGCGCGCCGCCCATTGGCCGATCAGCATGCGCAGATCGGTGAAGTCGCCGGCCCCCCAGTTGTGCGACGAGCGCACCGTGGCAAGCTGCACCGCCGGTCCCCACACGCGCCGGCTGCCGGCGATCGCCTCCGGCTGATAGGCCGCGTCCGGACAGATGATGAACGATGTGCGCGCGAGCACCTCGTCGCCGTCGTAGATCTCGATGCGGTGGTACCCCGGCTCCGGATTCACCGGCAGCATGAGCGGCCGCAGCACGAAAGCCGTGCCATCGGCCGCGTGCGTGGCCAGCGAGGTCAGCTCGCGGGGCCGGAAGAAGCCATCTTCCTGCGCACCGTTCTCGTCCGTCACGCGCCAGTGCAGGCGCTTCGCATCGAGGGTCGCGGGCAGCCGCACCTCGAGCGTCACCGGCAGTGCCGAGGCGCGGCGCACGAGCACCGGCGGCAGCACTTCACGCCAGCGGGCAAGCTCGTGATCGGCGATCGACTGCGCGATCTCGCCGTTGTTCGCGGCCGCCACGCCGAGCGCCGAGAGCACGTTCCTCAGCGTGCGCGCCGATACGGTCTGCGGCTTGCCGTTGCGATCGGGAAGCGTGGTCTCGATGCCATTGAGGCGTGCGAGCGCGATCAGCGGCTCGTCAGGCATCGGGTGCTTCCAGCAGCCACGCAACGCTCCACGGCGGGATGCCGGCCACTGATGACGAATGGGTGGCGTGGAGAAGCCGCCCGCGGGGCAGCGCGACGTTCGCGAGCGGCAGGTCCGACAGGTTGCAGACGAGATGCAGCCGGCTGCCGTCGCCGAGCTGCCAGTCGACCGCCAGCCCATGCTGCTGCAGTCGCTGCCAGCGTCCGCCTGCGTGCATGCCGGGCAGGCGCGGGACGATTTCGGCGCGACGCAGCGCGAGCAGCTGCCGATAAAGCGCGAGCCACTGCGTGCCCGGCGCGCGCTGGCAGTCCTCCCAATCGAGCTTCGACGAAGCGAAGGTCGCGGCGGCTGCAGGATCCGGAATCCGCTCGCGCGCAGCCTCGTCGCGAAAGCGCGGAAACCGCTCGAACTCGCGGCGGCGCCCGGCGGTGACCTGCGGCGCGAGCGTGGGCTCGAAATCGCAGAAGAACAGGAAGGGCTGCGTGCTGCCCCATTCCTCGCCCATGAAGAGGAGCGGGG
>JAEUMW010000326.1 GCA_016791345.1 Betaproteobacteria bacterium
CCGAAGGGGTCGCCGGGCGACGAACTGCGCCTTGCGTGCTGGCGGCCTGCCGTGTCTCCGGTGCTGGCGCCGGCGAAGACTCTGGTTTGGTGATGAAGATGTCCGTGGGCGCCGGCTGGGCAGGGGCCGCGCGCGCGGGCTCGACGCCGTGGCCGCCTTTCCCGCCAGCACCGTCGGCGGCGGCAGCCTTCGAGGCGGCCCCCGGTGCAGCAGCGGGAGCCGGCGTAGCAACCGCCTTTTCTGTTGGCGCTGGTGCCAGCAGGTCCTTGCCGACGCTGGTCGTGGCGGGGCGCGAGGCAGCGTCGCTGGGATCGAAGCGCTGGAAGTGACGATAGCCGAAATAGACGGCAATGCCGAGCGCGATGAGCGCGATAACCGTCTTGAGACCGCGCCCTCCGCGTTCGGGTGTGCCGGGCGCGGTGTCCACGATCGGTGCGGCAGGCTGCGGGTCCGGCGCATCCTGCACGGAAACGGCGGGCGCAACCTCGACCGGCGCCGCGGCGGGTTGCGGGATGGGCTCAGGGTCGGGGCTCGCCGCTTCGGTATGTAGCAGCGTCGCCACTGCCTCCGACGAAGCGATGGCAGCAGGTGCGCGGACCTCGGTTTCGTCGCGCCGACGGGGTTCGGCGGGAATCTCCCCGGGTTCTGCGAGCAGGACGAAATCGTCGACCGGGGCGGCGGCGTGGGGGACAGCGCCGGCGGTGGCAGGAACACGGGCAGCCTCCCCGCGGGCGGACCCGTCGGGTGGCAGCGGCAGAAAGAACTCATTCGGTCCGCCGTCTGCCAGCGGCGCTTCGCATTCCTGGCAGATCGCCGCCGTCGAGTCGTTCACCGTCCCGCAATGCGGGCAGGGCTGCACCCGCAGCGGCGCGCCGCAAGCGTTGCAGTATCTGGAATCGGCGGGATTCGCGTGAGCGCAAAAGCCGCACTTGAGGGGGTACAGGGACGCGTTTTCCATTCCGCTCTCCGGCGATTGGCTCCCCAGACGCTATCTTAGCCCAGCCTGTGCGGAACGTGTGGCTTTGCAGCAAAGCCGGAAAACCGGACGACGCCGGGCGGCCCGGGAACGCCGGGTGCGCTTACTCGGAGACGACGTTTCGCCCTTTTTCCTTGGCCCGGTACAGCGCTTCGTCTGCCGCGTGGAGCAACTCCTGCAGCGTCGTCGCCGGCGGACTGCTAGCGATGCCACAGGAGATCGTGGTGGGGTCCGCCAGTTTCAGGCGGCTGTCAGGGGATTCGGTTTCGACCGCGGCGCGCAGGCGCTCCGCGACGGTCAGCGCGTCGGTGCGCGCAGTATCGGGCAGCAGCACGCAGAACTCGTCGCCGCCGAAGCGCGCGAGCAGATCGCCCGGGCGCAGGTGTCTCGCGAGCACGTCGGCCACGATGCAGATCAGCATGTCTCCGGCGAGGTGACCCGCGGCATCGTTGAAGGCTTTCAAGCCGTCGAGGTCGATCAGCACGAGGCTGACCGGGACATCGTCGCGTTCGCAGCGCTCGAGCTGTCGCCGGAACGCTTCGTTCATCCAGCGCCGATTGTGCAGGCCGGTGAGACCGTCGGTGCTGGCAGCGTGCTCGAGTTCACGCTCGCGGTCGAGCCCGTTGACGATGACGGCATTGTCGTGGCGCATGCGCCGCGACAGCACGTACAGAAGATTGCGTGCGACCGCGTGCGACGTGTTCACCAGCGACCAGACGACGGGTTCGGGTATGGCGAGCAGACGTGTATGCTCCAGCGCCACCACGGTTGCGGAGATCGGCTCGCCGTCCACCGCGGACATCTCGCCGACGCATTCGCCGGCCTCGATGACGGTGTGCAGGGGCGCATCGGTCCCGGCGAGATGAACGCTGACACGGCCGCGCAGCACGACGAAAATCTCCTTGCTCGGTGCGTCTCCCTGCGTGAGCAGGGTCTGCTTCTCGCGCAGGTCACACACTGCGCAGTCGCCCAGCAGATGCTCGATCAGTTCGATGTCGACGGCGCGAAACAGGCGGGAGGCAGCCAGTGCCTGCCAGTCGGCCTCGGTAAGTGAGTTGTTCATGGTTGCGTTGGAACCCGCGCCGTCTCGACGGACGCGGGCAGGCGGGATACGTCGGTGGAATATAGCCCGAAACCCGACCTCGCGATAGCCTCGCAGCGGCTTCCCGACGAGCCCTTGCCGATGGCGCTCAGGAAATCGGCGCCGGCTCGACGCGAACCGGAAACGCCTGGTGGAAGCGAAGCTCGTGCGAGTCTTCCACGTCGACGTCGATTTCCCCGCTCTGCCTGGGGATGAAGTTGAAGCGCAGGTACGGATCCTCGGAGATGCTGAAATCCATGTCGGCGGAGAGCAGGGTGGCCCCGGCGTAGGTGACCTTCACCTTCGACACGAAGTGCGAGGGGATGTACATCACCGTGATCTGGTTCAACTCGAAGCCGGTGTTGTTCGGGTGGCTGATCTGGAGCTGGACCGGGCTCATCTGATGTGCGACGAGCCGGTCGGCGAGGCGCAGCCGGATCTTGCCGAGGTCGGCCGCCTGCTGCGCCTGATCCTTGTTGGGCGGCTGGGTACAACCGCCCGAGATCTTGGCGTAGCGCGAAGCCATGTGCAGCTGCCCGTCCGACAGCTCCGCGATGACGCGAACATGGCCGTATTCCTGGACGCGGATGCGCGTTTCCAGTTCCGCCATGCCGACTTCCGGAGAAAACTCCCAGGTCGCGCCGACCGGGGAGGGATTCTTGTCGACCACGAGGTAGAGGCGCTGGATGTAGAGCTCGGGTCGCTGCGGCATGCTCGTGCGGATGGCGATCGGGACGGTCGCGCCGAACGCCTGGCGGCGCGGCATCTCCAGGGTGACCACCGAGCCCGAATCGAAGATCGGCCGATCCTGGAAGAGCACCTTGCGGATCTTGAGCCATTCCTCCGTGGGGGCGTTGTCGGCGGCATCGAGCGGCAGGCCACCCGGGGCCGCTCGACTCGTCGCCAGCGTCGCCGACAGAATCACGACCGAAAGCCCGAGCAAGCACGCGAAAGCCCGTACGGCTGCAACCATATCTCCTCCTTCCGCCGCAAATCGGCATCGCCCAGGGCGTCGCGGCCATGGACAGGTTCAGCGAAGTTGTACGAACATATGCGCCGCACCCGAGCTTCAGGATGCGGCGGCGCCGACGCAGTCCCGGGCAGCGCGATGGACCGCGCTGTTGCTCCTGCACGGTGCGCCCCCCTGCCGGTGGCGGCCTCTCGGTCGCTCACAGCGATAACAAAACTCTATCATCATGCGCCGCCCGATGACTGCCCGCCCGTTCCACGCTCGCGCGCTTTCGCTCGGCCTCTGCCTCGCGCTCGGGGCGTGCGCGACCACCGAGGCGCCGCGCGGTCCGCTTGGAGGGCCACCAGCGCCGGCTGCGCCCGCGCCCGCACCGGCGCCTGCGGCGCCCGAGAGCAGCGCGCCCGTGATCGAAGAGCCGCTGCCGGACCTGAACCGCCGCGACAATGTCTACTTCACGCAGGGGTCGAGCGTCATTGATGAATCCGGCCAGCAGACGATCCGACAGCATGCCGAGAAGCTCAAGAACGACCGCCGGCTGGTGGTTACCCTGATCGGCTACGGCGCCGCGGACGGCGGCAGCACCGAATACAAGGTTGCGCTCGGTCAGAAGCGTCTCGATGCGGTGGCGGCGGAGCTCAAAGCGGCCGGGGCGGCGCTTGGGCAGATCCGCAAGCAGACTGCGCCCGCGGGCAAGTCGGCCGCCCAGCGCTGCGCCAACGAGGCCTGCCACCAGTTCGACCGCCGCGTCGAACTGCGCTACATCGACCTCAAGACTCCCCCCAGTCGACGCGTGCCGTAGTCATTGTCGCTGTCCGGCGACATCTGTCGTCCGGGTTCGTGTCGGGCGTATCATCCTCGCGCCGTTCTTCCATGGCGGCTTGTTTCCCCATCTATCACAACAAGGGAGAAGGAAATGGTAAAGAAACTGGTTCTGGGTGCGATCGCGGCCGGGTTCGCGGCCGGTACTGCGTGGGCTGCCGACTACGGCACCGCCGCCGAAGCGAAGGCGATGCTGGAGAAGGCGGTGGCTGCGGTCAAAGCGGACAAGCCAGGTGCACTGGCGAAGTTCCAGAAGGGCGAGGGCGGCTTCAAGGATCGCGACCTCTACCCATACTGCGGCGGGGCCGACGGCATGGTGACCGCGCATCCGACTCTCCTTGGCAAGAGCCTGAAGGATCTGAAGGGCAAAGCAGGTGAGCCGATCGGCGAAGAGATGTACAAGAACGCGCAGGAAGGAAAGATTTCCGAGGTCACGTACATGTGGCCGCGCCCGGGCACCACAGAGCCCTTGGTCCAAAAGACGGTCTACTACACCAAGATCGGCGATCAGATCTGCGCAGTCGGCTACTACAAGTGATGACCTGCACCCTCCCGTGACGAGGTCCGGCTGACCAGGGGCAGCAAGCCCGCAGGGAACCTGAGACCGCAGACGAGAGTCTGCGGTCTTTTCGTTTTCAGGCGAGCGGGGGGCAGCGCCGATGGACGCCTTGTGGCGGGCGCCGCCGGGTTCCTCGGAACCGCTCGGGTAAAATGCACGCCTTCGCATTCTTGAGGAAACTGGCATGAGCAAGCGCCGCGACCGAGAACTCGGGATGGATCGGCGAATTTCGCGTCGCGACTTCCTGAGCGGTGTTGCGCTCGGTGCCGCAGGATTGCTCGTCGGACCGCGCCGGCTGCAAGCGGCGGAAGCCGCGGTCGGCGCTTTCCGGCTGGCGCACGATTACTACCCACCCGCCCTGACCGGGCTGCGCGGCAGCCACGTCGGTTCGTACGAAGTCGCCCATGCGCTGCGCAGCGGCGAGCTCAAGCTCGACGCGCAGGCTGCGCGCGACACCGGCGAGCGATACGACCTCGTCGTGGTGGGCGGCGGCATCAGCGGGCTCGCGGCAGCGTACTATTTTCGCCAGGCGGCGGGGCCGGATGCGCGCATCCTGATCCTCGACAACCACGACGACTTCGGCGGGCATGCCAAGCGCAACGAGTTCACCGTCGGCGATCGCACGCTCGTCTCCTTCGGTGGCACCTGGTCCATCGAGAGTCCGGGCCCCTACAGCCCGAGCGCGAAGAAGCTGATCGAAGGGCTCGGCATCGACGTGACCGGATTTGCGAAGGTGGTCGACCGGCGCCTCTACCGCTCACTGGGGCTGGGTCCGGGCGTCTTCTTCGACCGCGAGACCTTCGGCGTCGATCGCCTGGTGCCGCGTCCGAACAACAGCGGCTGGCTCGGCAAGGCGGCGGATGCCGTCGCCATGAAGCGGTTTCTCGCCGCGACCCCGCTGGCCCCCGCCGCGCAGGCGGATCTGCTACGCCTGCAGCAGGAGAACATCGACTATCTGCCAGGGTTGAGCTCGGACGAGAAAAAGGCGCGTCTCGCGCGCATGAGCTACCACGACTATCTCGTTCGGGTGGCGAAATGCGATGCCGGCGTGCTGCCCTTCCTGCAGGCGCTGCCGCACGGGCTCTATGGCGTCGGCATCGACGCGGTGCCTGCGCAGGACGCGTGGGGTCTCGACTACCCGGGCTTTGGCGGGCTCGATCTGGAGCGCACGCCAGGGCCGGGCATGAATCACGACGCCATGCACGGTGTCACCGGCGACGGCGGCTCCTATTTCTATCACTTCCCCGATGGCAACGCGACGGTGGCCCGGCTCCTGGTGCGCGAGCTCATCCCGCAGGCGATTCCGGGTGACGGTGCCGAGGACATCATCACCAGTCGCGCTGATTACGCTCGCCTCGACCTGCCCGGGCAGCCAGCGCGCGTGCGCCTGAACAGCACGGCCGTGCATGTTGCACACGTAGGTGATCCTGCTTCCGCCGGCGAGGTGGAGGTGTCCTACGTCAAGGACGGCAAGCTCGAACGCGTGCGTGGCGGCCGCGTGGTGCTCGCCTGCTGGAACGGCGTGATCCCGTACATCTGTCCGGAGTTGCCGGCGCCCCAGCGCGAGGCGCTCGCCTACGGCGCGAAGGTGCCCCTCGTCTACACGAACGTGGTGCTGCGCGACTGGAACGCCTTTCTCAAGCTCAAGGTTTCGCAGGTCGAGGGGCCGGGCAGCTACTATTCGGGTGTGGCACTCGACATGCCGGTGAGCATCGGGGCGTACCAGTGCACGCGTTCGCCCGATCAACCGATTGTCGTGTGCCTTTCGCGCACTCCCTGTTCGCCCGGACTTCCGGCGCGCGATCAGCACCGCGTCGGCCGCCAGGAGTTGCTCACCGCGTCTTTCACCGACATGGAACGTAAGACCCGCGAGCAACTCGCCCGCGTACTGGGCGCCGGCGGCTTCGATCCCGCCGACGACATTCTCGCGATCACCGTCAACCGCTGGCCGCACGGCTACGCGTATCAGTACAACTCGCTCTGGGATCCCTTCTGGCTGGATGGGGGCGAAGCGCCGAACGTCATCGGCCGCAAGCCCTTCGGACGCATCGCCATCGCGAATGCCGATGCTGCCGCCTACGCCTACACCGACGGCGCCATCGACATGGCGCAGCGCGCGGTGCAGGAACTGCTCACCGTCAAGTCCTGACAGCACCGCGCTCGACCGGTCCCCTGGGTCGGGCAAATCCGGCGATCGCCATGCACCAGCCGTGGGCGCACGGTGCCTGCCGTGCGACGCGACGGTGCATGCCATAGGGATACATCGGCGGGCAACCCGTTCTTCCCTGC
>JAEUMW010000327.1 GCA_016791345.1 Betaproteobacteria bacterium
TCTCAAGGACGCCGCGCTGGAGCAGTACCTCGCGAGCGACGACGCCAGGCGCGCAGTCACCGTGAGTCTCGTCGCGCAGGTGGCCGACGGTTACTTCACACTGCGCGAGCTCGACGAGCGCATTCGGATCACTCGCGACACTATCCGCACCCGCGAGGAGTCGCTGCGTCTCTTCAAGCGCCGCCTCGAGGTCGGTACGGCGACGCGCCTGGACGTGGCGCAGGTCGAGACGCTGCTCACGCAGGCACAGTCGCTCGGCGCACAGCTCGAGCAGGCACGTGCGGCGCAAGCCCACGCGCTCATGCTGCTGGTGGGGACGCAGCCGGCAGGGCTCGAAGACCGCACCGCGAACCTGAACGACACGGATCCGATGCACGAGCTGCGTGTCGGATTGCCCTCGGAGCTGCTCCAAGAGCGGCCCGACATCATCGCCGCCGAGCATCTTCTACGGGGCGCGAACGCGAACATCGGCGCCGCGCGCGCCGCATTCTTTCCGAGCATCACGCTGACCGGATTCTTCGGCACGGCGAGCGCCGAGCTGGACAGCCTGTTCGACTCGGGAACGAAGGCGTGGCTCTTCGCGCCGCAGCTCGTCCTCCCGATCTTCGACGTCGGCCGCCGGCAGGCCAACCTCGACCTTGCCGAGGTGCGGCGCGACGTCGCGGTGGCCGGGTATGAGCGCACCATCCAGACCGCGTTTCGCGAGGTCGCGGATGCGCTCTCCGCCCAGCACTGGCTCGCCGAGCAGGTGGCGATTCAACAGCGGGCGGTCGCAGCGCAGCAGGAACGCGCGCGGCTCGCGCAGATGCGCTACGACCGGGGCAAATCCGCGTTCCTCGAAGTGCTCGACGCGCAGCGCGACCTGCTCACCGCCGAGCAACAGCTGGTGCAGCAGCGGCGGGCGCTGCTCTCCAGCCGTGTCGCCCTCTACGCGGCGCTCGGTGGCGGCAGCCAGCATTACGGCGAGCCGCCCGTGCTGTCCTCGCGATACGAAGCGCAGCAGGCGAAACAATGACAGCGGCAACGGCTGCCGAGAGTGACCCCAGCCGCCGCGCGTCACGGGCGCGAGCGACGCGTAATCGGTGAACGCGACATCGAGGTGTCGTACGCGAACGCAACAGTGATCAACATTCCGCAGGCAGGTGCAAACATGGCCAACATACCGGGTTCGATTCCGTCGCCCTTCGATCCGCAAACGATGCCGCCGGGGGCGCAGCAAGTTTTCGATTACTGGGTCGACGGCTGGCAGCGCACGATCCTGTTCTGGGACGTGCTGCGCCGGCGCAGCGACCAGTACTACCAGCAGCGGGCGCAACCGGTGCCGCACGTTCTCAGCTTCGATGCGGAGCTCGTGCTGGATGCGCGCACTTTCGAGCGTCCCGCCAACTACCTGCTGGTGCGCATCAAGCCGCCGAGCGGGGTGACCATCGACCCCAGGAAGCGGCCATTCGTGGTCGTCGATCCGCGCGCCGGTCACGGACCGGGGATCGGTGGCTTCAAGGCCGACAGCGAACTCGGGGTGGCCATGCGCGCCGGGCATCCGGCGTACTTCGTCGGGTTCACCCCTGATCCCATGCCTGGTCAGACGATCGAAGACGTGATGCGCGCCGAGGCGGTGTTCCTGGAGAAGGTGAACGCGCTGCATCCCGACGCCGACGGCAAGCCGTGCGTCATCGGAAACTGCCAGGCCGGCTGGGCGGTGATGATGCTCGCCGCGACGCGGCCGGAGCTGTTCGGTCCGCTCATCATTCCCGGCTCGCCGCTTTCCTACTGGGCAGGCATCGAGGGGGAGAAGCCAATGCGCTACAGCGGTGGCCTGCTCGGCGGCACCTGGCTCACCGCCCTCAGTGGTGATCTCGGCGCCGGGAAGTTCGACGGCGGGTACTTGGTCTCGAACTTCGAAAATCTGAATCCCGCCAACACGCTGTGGACAAAGAACTACGACGTGTGGTCGAAAGTGGACACGGAGGCCGAGCGCTTCATCGAGTTCGAGAAATGGTGGGGCGGCCACGTCAATCTCAACGCCGAGGAGATGCAGTGGATCGTCGATCAGCTCTTCATCGGCAACCGTCTTGCCACCGCCGAGATCGTCACCCGCGACGGGGTCCGGATTGACCTGCGCAACATCCGCTCGCCGATCGTCTGCTTCTGCTCCAAGGGCGACAACATCACGCCGCCGCAGCAGGCGCTGGGCTGGATCGTCGATCTGTACGAGAAGGACGAAGACATCCTCGCCGCCGGCCAGACCATCGTCTATGCCATCCACGAGACCGTCGGCCACCTCGGCATCTTCGTCTCGGGCGGCGTGGCGCGGAAGGAGCACGGCGAGTTCGCGACGAATATCGACCTGATCGAAGTGCTGCCGCCCGGCCTGTACGAAGCGGTGCTGACGCCCAAGACCGACGCGGTCGTCAATCCCGATCTCGTCGGCGGCGACTGGATCGTGCGCTTCGAGAAACGCACCCTCGGCGAGTTGCGCGCGATCGTCAAGCCCGACCCCGAGAGCGAGCGACGATTCGGCGCGGTACGGCGCGTCTCGGAAACCAATCTCGCCCTCTACCGCACGTTTCTGCAGCCCTTCGTCAAGGCCTTTGCCACCGCGCAGAGCGCGCAGTGGCTGCACCAGCTCAACCCCGCCGAGATCTCCTACGAGCTCTTCTCGGACCGCAATCCACTGATGCGCCAGATCGGCGAGCTGGCTGAACAGGTGCGCCAGCAGCGCCGACCGGTCGCGCCCGACAATCCGCTGCTCCAGATGCAGGCCATGATGTCGGAGCAGATCATCGCCGCCCTCGACGGCTGGCGCGACTGGCGCGACCACACGCTGGAGCAGATCTTCCTGAACGTGTACAGCTCACCACTGGTGCAGGCGCTGACCGGCGTGAAGGATGCCGATCAGCCGCGCCGGCGTCCCGGCCTCGAACCGGAGCGGATCGCCCTCATCCAGCAGCGCATCACCGAGATCAAGGCGCGCATCGCGGAAGGCGGTGGGCGCGAGGCCGCCATCCGCGGCTTGGTCTACATCGGCCTCGCCGGCCACAGCGTGGACGAGCGTGCCTTCAACGAGCTGCGGCGACTGCGTGCCGAGCACGGCGGCATGACCCTGCAGGAGTTCAAGGAGGTGCTGCGCGAGCAGTTCTTCGCGCTTCTGCTCGATCGCGACGCGGCGCTTGACGCCATTCCGAAGATGCTCCCCGAGGACCCTGCCGAGCGGGCTAGGCTCCTCGACGCCATCCGCGCCGTCGCGTCGGCGTCGGGGGAACTCGAAGGCGAGCGGGCGGAGCGGTTGCGGCAAGTCGAGCAGCTCTTCCAGGCCGGGGGCGACGCACCGAGCGAAACGCGAGCTGCCGTGCAGGAGATGCGTTCAGCCGCGCCGATGAAGCGGAAGCGCACGTGAGGGCGGGCCGTGCCATTCGCGATCGGCGCGTTTGCTGACGCAGATGCGGAGGTCGGGACGGGGCGGTCGCAGTGTGCGGCGCCGGAGCGAGCCGGATCGTCGAAACCGCCACGGTCAGCCGGCCGCAGCCGACGCGATGTGGTAGCCTGAACAGCGCTTGCCGCCGCAGGGGGATGGGCAGCGCTCGCGTTACGGAGGGGAGGAGTCGAGTTGGATCTGGATCCGGTGTTTTTGTCGCGCCTGCAGTTCGCCTTCGTCGTCTCCTTCCACATCATCTTCCCGGCCTTCACCATCGGCCTCGCGGCCTGGCTCGCGACGATCGAGGGGGCGCACCTGTTCACGCGGCGCGAGGTCTACCGCCGCGTGTTCGACTTCTGGCTCAAGGTGTTCGCCGTCTCTTTCGGCATGGGGGTGGTCACCGGCATCGTGATGGCATTCCAGTTCGGCACCAACTGGGGTGTGCTGTCCGAGCGCATGGGCTCGATCCAGGGGCCGCTGCTTGGCTATGAGGGCTTCACCGCCTTCATGCTGGAAGCCACGTTCTTCGGGGTGATGCTGCTGGGGCGTGACCGCGTCTCGCCCGGCTTCTACTTCTTCGCCTGCTGCATGGTGTCGCTGGGGACGATGTTCTCGTCGTTCTGGATTCTCGCCAACAACAGCTGGATGCAGGTGCCGGTCGGCTACAGCTTGGTCGACGGCCGCATCGTGCCGGCCGACTGGTGGTCGATCACGACCGGAGCGGTGATGCGCGTGCGCTGGCCGCACATGCTGCTCGCTGCCTTCCTCACCACCAGCATGTGCGTGGCTGCCACCGGCGCGTGGTACGTGCTGCGCGGCGTGCACCGTGCCGAGGCGCGAGTGATGCTGCACTGGGGGCTCGGGCTCGCCGCCGTGCTGATTCCGGCGCAGCTTCTCCTCGGCCACCTGACGGGTCTCTATCTGTACAAGCACCAGCCCGCCAAGCTGGCGGCCATCGAGGCGCGCTGGCACTTCGAGCAGCCCGGCAACGAGGTCTGGCTCGCCTGGCCCGACGAGAAGGGAGAGCGCAACCTCTTCGCGATCCAGACGGCGGGTGTCGGCAGCCTGATCGACACCGGCGACTGGAACGCGCCCATGCCCGGCTTGACTGATTTCCCCGTCGAGGACCGGCCGCCGGTGCTGATCCCGTTCTTGACCTTCCGCATCATGGTGGGGATGGGGCTCGTCATGCTCGCGGTTTCCTGGTTTGGCAATCTCCTGCGGCTGCGTGGCCGCCTGGAGACGACACGCTGGTTCCTACGGGCTGCCTTCCTCGCGTTTCCGACCGGATTCATCGCGACGCTCGCCGGCTGGTACACCGCCGAGGTCGGACGTCAGCCCTGGGTGGTGTACGGGCTGTTGCGCACCTCGGAGGCGGTAACGCCATCGCTCAGGGGGAGCGACGTGCTCTTCTCGCTCATCGTTTATGTCGTCGTCTACGCGACATTCGTATCCTTCGGCATCCATTACATCTATAAGCTGCTGCGAGAGGGACCGACGGCGCCCGCGCGGGCGATTCCCGGAACCACACCGAACCGTCCGCTGGCCTACGGTGGTGCCGCGGACAGCGCGACCGGCGTATCCGCGCGAGGACCGCTGTAGCCATGCCGCCCTCGGATCTCGCACTCTTCTGGGCCGGCGTCATCGCCACGGCGATCCTCGTCTACGTCATCCTCGACGGCTTCGATCTGGGCGTCGGCATCCTGTTCGGCACCACCGGCGACGAGGCGTACCGCACACAGATGATGGATGCGATCGCCCCTGTCTGGGACGGGAACGAGACCTGGCTCGTCGTCATCGGTGCCGGGCTCTTCGCAGCTTTCCCCGTGGTCTACACGGTGTTTCTCGGCGCCTTCTACATCCCGGCGCTGCTGCTCCTGATCGGACTCATTTTCCGTGGGGTGGCGTTCGAGTTCCGCGATCGCAGCAATCGCATGCGCAAGGTCTGGGACTGGGGGTTCTGCCTGGGCTCGGTGGTGGCGGCGTTCGTTCAGGGTGCGGCGATCGGCGCCATGATGCGCGGCATCCCGGTGGCGGACGGGCAATATGCGGGCGGCGCGTTCGACTGGGTCGCGCCGTTTCCGCTGTTGACGGGGGTTGGGCTCGTCTTCGGCTACGCCCTGCTCGGCGCCGCCTGGCTCGTGCTGAAGAGTGAGGGATCGCTGCGTGATTGGGCCTACCAGCGGCTGCCCTGGATGGCGGGCGCGATGGTGGTGGTGCTTGGCATCGCGACGGTCGCCACCCTGAACCGGAGCGAACTCGCGCAGAGCCATTGGGGCGAACGGCCGTGGGGCATCGTGTTCCCGATCCTCGGGGCGATTGCCGTGGCGGGCGTGTTCCTGGGGGCCTGGCGCCGGCGCGACGGCGTGCCGTTCGCCATGGCGGCGCTTTTCTTCCTCAGCGCCTATCTCACCCTCGGCGTC
>JAEUMW010000328.1 GCA_016791345.1 Betaproteobacteria bacterium
TTCATCGACTCGACTTCGTGGTGGAGAACTGCGGCGGTTTCCTGCCGGACTTCTCCCTCCGTTTTCGGATCGAGATAAGTCGGAGCGGCCCCCTCAGCCACGATTCCGTGCTCGGCAGCTTCCATTCGCGCGTCGAGTTCGCCAATCAG
Organism: Betaproteobacteria bacterium; assembly: GCA_016791345.1. NCBI lineage: Bacteria > Pseudomonadati > Pseudomonadota > Betaproteobacteria > Betaproteobacteria bacterium. The sequence continues at coordinate 150 of JAEUMW010000328.1, forward strand.
CTCCAGCCGGGTCTTGAAGAGCCGCGCGCCCAGAGATTCCCCGAGCCGGCCCTCGGTCGCCGGGATGTCCTGGCTGAAGTACTCCAGATTCTGGCAATAGTCGAAGAGATAGAAACACTCCTTGTCCTTTCCCGGACCGAACAGAGCATGACAGAGGCGCGTGCCGCGGCCGAGCATCTGCCAGAACTTGGTCTTCGACCGCACCAGCTTGAAGAAGACGAGATTCACAACCTCGGGCACGTCGATGCCGGTGTCGAGCATGTCCACCGAGATCGCGATGTGCGGCGCCTTGTCCTTGTGCGAGAAGCTGTCGATCAGGCTTTGCGCATACTCGGTCTTGAACGTGATGACGCGGGCGAATTCGCCCTTGTAGTGCGGATAGTTGACGTTGAAGCGGTCCGCGATGAAGTCGGCGTGCGCCTGGTTCTTCGCGAAGAGAATCGTCTTGCCGAGTCGATCGCCGCCCGCCACCGTGAGGCCGCGCGTCATCAGGTGTTCCAACACCTTGTCCACCGTGTCCTTGTTGAAGAGCCATTTGTTGACCGCCTCGGCCTCGACGCGGTCGGGCACGCCGCCTTCCTCGTCCCACTCCAGCGCGTCCCACTGGTCTTTCTCGTCTTCCGACAGCTCGTCGTACGTGATCCCCTGACGCTGGAACTTGAGCGGGACCGACACCGCCCGCGGCGGCACGAGAAACCCGTCGCGCACCGCCTCTTCGAGTGAATAGGCGTCCGTCGGCACGCCGTTTTCGAGGTCGAACAGGCTGTAGGTGTTGCGGTCCACCTCGTCCTTCGGCGTGGCCGTGAGTCCCACCAGCATCGAATCGAAATAATCGAAAATGGCGCGATACTTCTGGAACACCGAGCGGTGCGCCTCGTCGATGATCACCAGATCGAAGTGGCCGACACCGAAGCGGCGCTGCCCATCTCGCGTGTCGTCGATCAGGCCCATCATCGTCGGATAGGTCGAGACGAACACGCGCCCTTCGGCATCCTTCTCGGTCACCAGGTTTACCGGCGACGCATCCGGCAGGTGGCGCTTGAACGCGTTCACGGCCTGATTGACGAGCGCCACGCGATCGGCCAGAAATAGCACGCGCTTGACCCAGTTGCAGCGCATGAGCAGGTCGCACAGCGCGATCACCGTGCGTGTCTTCCCCGCGCCGGTCGCCATCACCACGAGCGCCTTGCGGTCGTGGTCGCGCTCGAACGCCTCGGCGATGCGCCGCACCGCGCGAGTCTGGTAGTAGCGTTCGACGATTCCGGTGTCGATCTCTGCCGTGGCGAGCGGCTTGCGGGTGCCGAGACGCTGGATCGCGAGTTCCAGCTCCGCCTTCTTGTAGAAGCCCTGCACTGCCCGCGGCGGGTAGTTCGCGTCGTCCCATAGCCAGTGCTCGTACCCGTTCGAGTAGAAGATGAGCGGGCGCTGGCCGAACTGCCGCTCCAGGCAATCGGCATAGAGCTTCGCCTGCTGCTGACCCACGCGCGCGTCGCGCCGGGTGCGCTTCGCTTCGACCAGCCCCAGCGGCTTGCCGTCGTCGCCCCACAGCACGTAGTCGACCTTGCCCCTGCCCTCTGTGTTGGGCATGCCGGTGACTTCCCACTCGCGGTCCCGCGCCTGGTCCAGTGGCCAGCCGGCTTCCTTGAGCAGCAGGTCGATGAAGTAGTCGCGGGTCTGCGCTTCCGAGTAGTCGTGGGTATCCGGCTGAGCAGCGGCGGCCTTTTTCGCCGCAGCCACTTCCGCGCGCAGGCGCTTCAGCTCTTCGTCGAGCGCGGCCTGGTCGGAGAGCAGCGCGGTGAGCTTTTCATCGCGCTCGCGCAGGGAAGCTTCGAGGCGCTGCAACTGCTCGCTGTCCTGCCTGGGCGCAGGTGCGCCGCGCGGCAGCGCGTTCGCGTCGAACGCGAAGCCCGGCGCCGGCCGCGCGACGCGGCCGTAGGTGCGCGCGAGCCAGTACGCGACGTGGAACAGCTCGCGCACAGCAACCACTGCATCGTCCGTGGGGATCGCGCGATGGCTGTGCACGGCGCGGTTTCCGAGCGTGACGATCACCCGCGCCTTGCTGAAGACTGCCTCGCCCGCCGTCTGCTTGAAGCTCGGATCGTGGATCAGCGCCGAGAGGTTGTCCTGATAGGGAAGCTTCAGTGCGGGGTCGTATTTGTACGCCCAGCTCACCGCCAGTTCGAGCGCGCGCCGAGCGTAGAAGCAAGCCGTGCGCGGATCCGCGTGCACGGCGTTCTCGGCCCGCGCTGCCGAGTCGAATACCGCCGACCATTCGCGTTGGAGGAAGGCGAACTGGCTCATGCCGCAGAGAGTTCCGCGCACAGGTCGATGAGCGAAAGCGCTTCCACACCTTCAGCGAGTGGAAAGCGCTCGACGCCGGCCGCAGGAGCCGGTGGGGGATCATCCGTGCAATTGTGGAGCGGGACTCCATAATTGCAAGGATCGCCAAACCGGTCTCCATGGAAGGCGCGATGCTCAAAGACTGCCGAC
>JAEUMW010000329.1 GCA_016791345.1 Betaproteobacteria bacterium
TGCTCGGCAGCCTGGAGCGCGTCGAGCAGTCGCGCAAGGCGGAACTCGCCCAGTGGCTGCTCGATCTCGTTCGACGCGGCAAGGCGACCAATCAGCCACATGTCTTCTGGGCGCTGGCGCGCCTGCTCGGCCGCGTGCCGCTCTACACCTCCGCCGAAGCCGTCGTGCCGCCGTCGGTGGTGGAGGACTGCTTCGCGAACTTCGAGTCGCTCGACTGGAGCGATCCCGCGCTGCAGCCGCTCGGCCCCGTGTTCGCAGCCGCCTGCCGGCGCACCAACGAGCGACTGCTCGACATCGACGACGCGCTGCGCCCGCGGGTGGTCGGGAAACTCAAGCAAGCGCGTGCGAAGAACGAGCTGATTCTCGGCGTGCACGAATATCGCGAGGTATCCGCCGCCGACCGCAACGAACTCTTCGGCGAGCAGTTGCCGGCAGGGCTGCGGCTGGCTGGTTAGTCAAGAGATCAGCGCGACGTGCGAGACTCTCGCTAATGACCAGAGTCGATTCAATACATCCCCAGCACAGCCCTGAGGCTCTGCTCAACCGCCGCCAACTCGGCCGCCGTCAATGTGGTGAGCGGCCCGTCTCCAAACCGCGCTCGATCGAGGGCCCGCGGCTGATCCACAATGATCTGACAGGTTTCCTTGAGGCGATCCCGCGCCGGCAAAGTCACTCGCCACAGCTTAAAGGCCGGGTAAACCCGCGTCGTCAGCGGCAGGACCACCACGAGCGGAGTACCCGCATCGAGCAACTCGTTGGACTGGATGACGACGACGGGTCGCACCTTCCCCACTTCGCGCCCGCGGGGCGGATTAAGATTCGCAACCCAGACCTGCCCCCGCTTCACCGCCGCTTCGAGCGCGACCGAGGTGGAGAGGCCACGAGAGCCTTGCCTTGTGCCTCGGCACGATCGAGCGCTTCGTTGTCGAGAGGAAGTGCTTCCTCCGCGATGGCTAGCGCCTCCCCGCGGATGGCTGGATCCCCGTATGCCGCCCTGGCTTCCGCGACGAACGCGGCAAGAAACCGCTCGCGCTCGCGGCGTGCCAGGAACTCCGCGATCGCAAGTCGTGCGACTTCAGACCGTGGCACCCCTTCGCGGCGCGCTTCCTGATCGAGCTTTTCCTCCAGGTCATCCGGCAGCCTGAGACTGAACCCGGCCATGCGTCATCTCGCAATACAGAATGTAAGACAGTATGCACGGCAGCGTGCAGGTCGGCAAACCAGTGCCTGTGCTTGTCGCGGAACCCGAGCAACTCAGCACGACACGTCGCACGCGCTCGACAATCTGGATTTTTTGCGGCACGGCTGAACGCGGGTCGCCTGAACACCGGCAACGTTGGGGGAGAACTCCGGAACCCGAACCGGCCGCGCCGAGGTCGCCTGCTACAAGCGCGCCCGCAGCCGCCGGGCCGCGCCGGATCACAGGCGCGTAGTGTTGAAGTACCGCAGATGGAACATCAGTGCCGAAAGCGCGCTCTTGCCATCCTGGCGATGCCTGACCAGCTTCAGCCCGTCGCGCACCTGGGCCAGCAGCATCCGCCGCCGCGACAACCGCCGCGGCGCCCCCAGCGGGAACATCGGTTCGTAGCCGAACGCCTGCATCGCCGGCCCTGCGAGCGCCTCGACGTCGGCGATCAGCTTGGGCGGCATATGCTCGGCGAACTTGCCATGGTTGCCCCTGACCACGTGGCGCGCACCCCGCGCGCGACCGATGTTCTCCGACGGCCGGGTCAGCTCGAGCATCTTCGACTCGAACGCAACACCGATGAACGCACAAGCACGACGCAGCGCCGCGTCCGTGTCCTCCAGCAGATCCTCGTAGCGCAGTTCTGCGTAACGCGCGCCGAGCGCCTGCCCATCGTGGTGCGCCTGCAGCACGCCGTCGGCCCAACGCTGCGCTGCACGACAGACGTCCTTGCCCCAGGCCTCCTGCATCGAGACGCAGTAGTCGCGCACATCGCGCACCACGTGCAGCACGCGTGCGTGGGGATACAGGCGGTTGATCAACGGGAGGTCGTCGATGTAGGAGGGCGACTTGTCACCCCAGATGCGCCCGCTGCCGCGCGGGGCGTCCATGTCGACGCGAATCAGCGCTTCGAAAATGCCAGCGGCGTCGGTCCGCTCGCAGGCACTGAACCAGCGGTCGGCCGAAATCAGCTTGCCGGCGTTCGCGCGGTAGGTGAAGAACGACTTGCGGACGATCTCCGCATAGAGACGATCGAAGTTCGCGCGCTCCGACAGGTCCCCGCAGTGCCCGACACGGCTGACGAGCCACGGCAGGAACTCGGTCTCGGCGCATGGAATGCCGATGCATGAGTGTCCGTTCAACAGGTCGCGCAGCAGCTTGGTGCCCGAGCGCGGCATGCCGACGACGAAGAGCGGACCCTCGAACGCCGCGGCGGCGGGCCAGGCAGTCGGCGCGACAGCCTGCGCGGGATCGGCGCTCACAGCAGCGCCCTCGGGCGAGCCACCCTGCACGAGCCGGCGACGACGACACCCTTGTTTCCCGTGAGCATCGCGTCGGCCAAGACGGACAGAAGTTCGAATGACACGTCACTGTCTCCTCGAAGGGCGGACAGGAGTCCCTGCAGCGTCTCATTCTCTCTGCGGTACCCGACAAGGTCAACAGGAAATACGGGTAGAGCCCCCGAGAACCGGCAGAAATCCGCCATCCGCCCGGCGCGGCTCGCACAAGCCCTTGGCTACCGCACGTTTTACCCAAGACGCGAGATGTTCCCGACCACGGAACACCGGTTCCAGGGGCTTTAGCTTTTCGCCGCCGCCGGAGGTGCAAATGCGACGGCTGCCTCGGTCGTCAGCAACAGGAAGGTGAGGG
>JAEUMW010000330.1 GCA_016791345.1 Betaproteobacteria bacterium
CGCATCGACCACCTCCATGCCCGCTTCGGGGCCGAACGCCATGGCGAGCGCGACTGCGCGGTTGAGCTCCACCACCGGGGACGGCAGGCGCTGCGCGAGCGCATCGTAGAGGGCGGCGATGCGCGGCCAATCCGTCTCCTCCGCCGTGCGGGCGCGCGCGTGGCAGGCAGCAATCGCCGCCTGCAGCGCGTACGGACCCAGTCCACCCCGGGCGCTCGCCAGCGCCTCGGCTCGCGCCAGCGCAGCCAGTCCGCGGCGGATGAGAAGCGGATCCCAGCGCGTGCGGTTCTGATCGAGCAGCAGGATCGGCTCGCCGCACGGACCGACACGGGCCGCGAGCCGCGAGGCCTGGATTTCGAGCAGCGCCGCGAGGCCGTGCGCCTCGGTCTCCTGCGGCGCGAGCCCGGCCAGGATGCGGGCAAGCCGCAGCGCTTCCTGGCACAGGTCCGGGCGCGTCCACTGCTCGCCGGCAGTGGCCGAGTAGCCCTCGTTGAAGACGAGATAGACGACTTCCAGCACCGAAGCGAGACGGGACGCGAGTTCCTCCCCGCGCGGCACTTCGAATGGCACGCGCGCCTCCGCGAGCGTGCGTTTCGCACGCACGATGCGCTGTGCAATGGTGGGCTCGGCGACGAGAAAGGCGCGCGCGATCTCCGCCGTCGTCAGGCCGCCCAGCAGACGCAGCGTCAGTGCGACGCGCGCCTCGGTGGAGAGCACCGGATGACACGCGATGAAGGCGAGCCGCAGTACATCGTCGCCGACCGGATCGTCGAGCGCAGCACCGGGCTCCGGCGGTGCCGCTTCCTGCAACTGCGCCTCGATCTCGTAGGTGATCTCGTCCTGCTTGCGCGCGTGCAGAGCCTGTCGCCGCACCAGGTCGATCGCGCGATGCTTTGCCGCCGTCATGAGCCACGCGCCGGGGTTGTCGGGGATGCCGCCGGCCGGCCACTGTTCGAGGGCGGTGACCAGCGCATCCTGCGCGAGCTCCTCGGCCACGCCGACGTCGCGCACGATGCGGGTGAGGCCGCCGATAATCTTCGCCGCCTCGATGCGCCACACCGCGTCGATGGTGCGCGAGATGTCGGGCGCCGTCATCGTGCGCGTTCGACCGCGTGCGGTGCTACTTCTCGCCGCCGACGCGCAGCCCGCGAAAGCGTTCGACGGCATCGCTCGGACCGAAGTCCTCCAGTTCGAACAACTGGCGCACCTCGATCGCAGCGTCCCTGCCCTCACCCGCAGGATTCGGGAAGCGGCGCGTCCATTCCATCGCCTCCTCGCGCGACTGGCACTGGATCAGCGTGTAGCCGGCAACGAGTTCCTTCGACTCGGTGAACGGCCCGTCGATCACGCTGCACCGGCCACCGTCGTAGCGTATGCGCCAACCCTTGGAGCTCGGCTGCAGCCCCGACGCATCGAGCAGCACGCCGGCTTTCGCGAGCTCCTCGTGATAGGTCGCCATCTCCGCGATCAGCACCTCCTCCGGCATGACGCCGGCTTCCGAGTCCCGAGTGGCCTTGACGATGATCATGAAGCGCATGGTCGACCTCCTTTGCGTATCGGTTGCGAGCAAGAGTGCTCATCCCGACGACGATCGGTGCGGCACGAAATCGACACCGCCGCCAGTCGTAGAACACAGCACTGGAGATGCGGACCAGCCTTTGGGTGACGTTTCACGAATGTGTTGCCGTGATCTGCGGACCGCCCGCCCACGCGCGCTCCAGCGCCTCGATGTCGAGTTTCTTCATCTTGAGCAGCGCCTGCATGACGCGGCTCGCCCGCTGCGGTTCGGCCGCGTCAAGTAGCGTGTCGAGCGCCGCGGGCACGATCTGCCACGAAACGCCGTACCTGTCCTGCAGCCAGCCGCACTGCTGCGCACGCTCCTCGCCGCCGGCGGCCAGCTGGTCCCAGTAACGATCGACCTCCGTCTGCGAATCGCAGCGGACGACGAAGGAAATCGCCGGGCTGAACGTGAAGTGAGGTCCGCCGTTCAAGGCGACGAACTCCTGCCCCGCCAGGCGGAATGCAATGGTCATGACCGACCCAGGCGGTTGGCCGGACACGCGCGCCCCTTCCTCGCCGTAGCGCGTCGTCTTGCCGATGGCCGCGTCGTCGAAGATCGACGTGTAGAAGTGCGCGGCCTCTTCGGCTTCATGGTCGAACCAGAGGAAGGGGGTGATCTTCTGAATTGCGGTGGACATGGATTCCTCCTGTGCTCACTTCTGCGCGCCACCCGGCTCCATCCAGAAGAACTCCCAGAGGTGTCCATCGAGGTCCTGGAAACCGTGCTGATACATGAAGCCGTGATCCTTCGCCGGCATCGGTGTCGTCGCGCCTGCCGCCACCGCCTTTGCGACCCGCTCGTCGACCTCGGCGCGGCTCGCGGCCGACAGGGCGACGATGACTTCCGCGCTCCGGCGGGCGTCGCAGATCTCCTTGACGGTGAAGATCCTGAAGAACGGCTCGACGAGGAGCATGATGAAGACGTTGTCGCCGACGATCATGCAGGTGGCGTTCTCGTCGGTGAAGTCGGGATTGAAGCTGAAGCCGAGCGCGGTGAAGAACGCCACCGACCGATCGAGGTCGCGCACCGGCAGGTTCACGAATATCTGGGTCATGCCCGTCTCCGTTGTCGCGCCTGTCGGGTCAGTCGTGACACGGGCCGAGGCCGCGCACCTCGACGGTGGCCCAGGCCGCCGCCGGGCACTGGCCGGCGATCTCGATCGCCTGCTGCCGGCTTTCGCAGTCGAGCAGGAAGAAACCGCCGACCATTTCCTTCGTCTCCGAGAACGGGCCGTCGAGCAGATTCGTCCGCCCGCCGCGCACGTCGACGCGAATCCCCTTCGCATCCGACTGCAGCGACTCGGCCGCGGTGAGCAGGCCACGTGCGGCGAGGTCGTCGGCGAAGCTGCGCATCTCGGCGTAGAGGCGCCGGCCTTCCTCTGCGGATCGTTCCTGCCGCTGGCCATGCGGCTCCATGATCAAGAGCATGTATTGCATGCTGACCTCCATCACCTGCGAATCAGCTGAACATTTTCTTCGCGGCGTCCTTGAGTTCCTCCATGCCGACGTCGCGCACATGCGTGGCGATCGCCCACGAGTGACCGAACGGGTCTACGATCTGGCCGTAACGGTCGCCCCAGAACATGTCGGCGACCGGCATGGTAACGGTCGCCCCGGCCGCCACCGCCTTCGCGAACATGGCGTCGACGTCGGGAACCTGCAGATGGATCGTGACCGACGCACCGCCGCGCGCCTTCGGCCCGAGCGCGCCGCAGTTCGGCATTTCGTCGGTCAGCATCACCATCGAGTCGCCGATGCGGATGGCGGCGTGAATGAGCTTCCCGGGAGCGCCGTCGACGCGGCACATCTCGAC
>JAEUMW010000331.1 GCA_016791345.1 Betaproteobacteria bacterium
CTGTCGATGGTCAGGTTGGGGGCGGCGAGCGAGGCTTCGAGACTGTCGCGCACCGGCAGCAGCGCCTCGGAGAAGCTGTCGAGCGCGTAGCGGTGGGCCTTCGTCACGTCATCCTGGGCGCGCTTGCGGATGTTCTCGACCTCGGCCTTCGCGCGCAGCCAGCCGTCGTGATGCTCCTGCGCCTTGGCCTGCGCCTGGCGCAGCTGCTCTTCCAGATTCGGCTGCGGCGCGGCCTCCTGCGGCGTCTCGACCGCCGCCGCTTCGGCGTCAGGCGCCGGCGCTTCGGCCGCCGTGTCCTGCGGTGTGTCCTGCATGCGTGGTAACTCCCTTGTCGTCCAAGTCACGCAATGACATGGGGGAGAGGGTCGCCGATTTCAAGTGCCGTTCGGCAGACATCGCATCAACGGCAGACACCGGGGCGCCGGGTGGGCTCCAGGCGAGCCGGGGCTGGGCAGGCCGCGTGCTGCCCGAGCTTACCCGATACGCTGGACGAGATGCGGCAGCGACGATGCGAGCAGCGCAACGCCCGACGCCGTGAGCAGCCCGAGCACGATCTGGCGGAAGCGCTCCTCCGTGATGCCGATGTAGACCCGCGCGCCCAGCAGCGTCGGAATCAGCATGGCGGGTGCCACCACGGCGAAGAATGGCAGCATGTCGCGGGTGACGGCACCCGTTGCCAGGTAGATGCCCATGGTCACCGCGAGCATCGACAGGTTGAAGTTCTGGATGACGGCGCGCTGCCGGTCCTTTTCGAAACCGCGCAGCGTGCACCAGAGCGTGGGCAGAGCGCCGGTGAAACCGCCCAACCCGCCCATCACGCCGCCCGCCATCCCGGCAGCGGCATCGCCCAGCCGACCTCCCAGCGTGATCCGGGGCAGGCGTCTGCTGAACAGCATGGCCGGACACCAGAGCACCAGCAGTGCGCCCAACACCGCCTTGAAGGCGTGAACGTCCAGACGCGGGAGCAGCCATACCCCCAGCGGAACGCCGACGAGGCCGCCGAGCACGAAGGGCAGGAGCAGGCCCACATCGAAGCCGCGGCGAACGGACACGGCTGCGATGATCTGCCCGGTCAGGGAACCGAAGACCGCCAGTGCCGCCGCCAGCCGCGGCTCGAGGCTCCACGCCCAGAAGGACATGGCCACCAGACTGAAGGCGAACCCCGAGAGCCCCTGCACGAAGCCCGCGACGACGGCGCCCAGCACGACGATGAAATAGAGGGAGTTCATGCAGTCCGGCGTTTGCCTCTCACCGATTTCCTTTCCGAACCTGCAGTGGGCCATTCTCCGCTCGATGCGACGCGGGAAGCGCCAGGAACAGACCCTAGTCGCGCGCGCCTCGCTCCAGGGCGCGGGCACGTGCCGCGGCTCCCTCGCGGTCGGCCTTTTCGCGGTCGAAGGCGGCGCTTACCCAGCCACCCAGGTTGCTCGCCGCAATTCCGGTGAGCGCCCGGATCCAGTCGTCGCGCTCGTTCAGGCACGGGATGTAATGGAAGCTGCCGCCGCCTGCCTTGAGGAATTCGGCCTTGCCCTCCAGCGCGATCTCCTCCAGCGTCTCCAGGCAATCCGCGACGAAGCCCGGGCACATCACGTCGACGCGCTCGGTCCTGGCGGCGCCCAGCTCGCGCAAGGTGTCCGCCGTGTAGGGCTTGAGCCATTCCGCTCGGCCGAAGCGCGACTGGAAGGTCACCCGGAACTGGTGCGGCGTCAAGTCCAGCGCTTCCGCCACGAGCCGCCCCGTCTTCAGGCATTCGCAGTGATACGGGTCGCCACGATCGAGAGAGAAGCGCGGCAGCCCGTGGAAGCTCATCACCAGGACGTCCGGGCGGCCGTGCGTCGTCCAGTCGTCGCGAATGCTCCGCGCGAGGGCGGCGATGTAGCGCGGGTCGTCGTGGAAGTGCTTGACGGTGCGCACGGCGGGGGCGTTACGCATGCGGCGGATCGCAGCGAAGACCGCATCGAAGACGGTTGCCGTGCTGCTCGCCGAATACTGCGGGTAGAGCGGCAGCACGAGGATGCGATCACACCCCTGCGCCCGCAGCCGGTCGAGCACTTCGCCAATCGACGGCGCGCCGTAGCGCATCGCGTAGTCGACGACGAAGGGCGATTTCACCGTGACGCCGAGGTATCCCTGCAGGAGCTTCGCCTGTCGCTGCGTGTGGACCTTGAGCGGCGATCCTTCCGGCGTCCAGATCTGCGCGTAGCGGGCAGCCGATGCCTTGGGCCGGCGCGGCAGCACGAACAGATTGAGGATCAGCCACCAGACGGGGCGCGGCAGTTCGATGACGCGCCGGTCGCTCAGGAACTCGCGCAGGTAAACCCTGAGCGCCGCCGGTGTCGGCGCCTCCGGCGTGCCGAGATTGACGAGCAGGATCGCCGGCTTCGACGGGCTGCCGTGAGCGAAGGGCGGTTCCGGGCTGAACGACATCGGGACGAGTGTGACGACGTGAAGGAGTGAAGGAGTGAAGAGGTGAAAGCGGGAAAGGGTCCGGGCGGTGTGTTCTTCGTTCCCTTCTTCACGCCCTCACGTATTCACGCTTTCACGAGTCGTTTAGTTCTGCGACAGCGCACTCGCGAGCAGCTTCGCCGTCACGTCGACGATCGGAATCACGCGCTCGTAGGCCATGCGCGTCGGGCCGACGACACCGACGGTGCCCACCACCTGGCCTTCCACCTCGTAGGACGCGGTGACCACGCTGCATTCATCGAGCGGCGCGATGCCGGACTCGCCGCCGATGAAGATCTGCACGCCGTCGGCGCGGCTGCTCAGGTCGAGGATGCGCAGGAGGCTCGTCTTCTGGTCGAAGAGCGCGAAGAGTCCGCGCAGCCGTTCCATGTCGGACGAGAGCTCCTGCACGTCGAGCAGGTTGCGCTCGCCGGAGACGACCACTTCCTCGGTCTCGCCGATCGCTTCGCTGCTCGCGTCGATCGCCACCGTCAGCAGCTGCGTCATGCTCTCGCGCAGCTGCCGCAGCTCGCCGTGGATACGGCTGCGGATCTCCTCGAACGTGAGTCCGGCGTAGTTCTGGTTGAGGATGTTGGCGGCCTCGGTGAGCTCGCCCGGCGAGTACGGCTTCTCGGTGAAGAGGATGCGATTCTGCACGTCGCCCTCGGGGGTGACGATGATGAGCAGGATGCGCTTCTCGGCGAGCTTGAGGAACTCGATGTGGCGGAACGCCGGATTGCGCCGGCGCGGCACGATCACCACGCCCGCGAAATGCGTGAGATCCGACAGGATGTGCGAGGCCGTCGTCACCAGCTTCTGCGCGCTGTGGCTCTGCAGATTGCCTTCGAGCTGCTGGATCTCCAGCCGGTCGAGCGGTTTCAGGGTGAGCAAGGTGTCGACGAAGAAGCGATAGCCGCGCGGCGTCGGGATGCGTCCGGCGGACGTGTGCGGACTCACGATGAAGCCCATTTCCTCGAGATCCGCCATGATGTTGCGGATGCTCGCCGGCGACAGATCGAGCCCGGAGTAGCGCGAAAGCGTGCGCGAGCCGACCGGCTGGCCGTCTGCGATGTAGCGTTCGACCAGGGTTTTCAGCAGGATTTGCGCGCGCTCTGAAAGCATCGTTACGATTTTATAGTGTTTTCAGCGGGCTGCGTTTCCCGCTCGGTGTCGCTCGAAGAATCCTTGTGGTTAAATGCGGGGGATGAGCACGTCATTCAACAAGGTCGCCCTGATCGGAAAGTACAAGAGCCCGGACATCGCGCTGCCGCTCCTCGACATGGCGCACTTTCTCGAAGAGCGCAAGATCAGCGTCGTGCTTGACCGCCTGACGGCCTCGCACATCGGCAATCGCGGCTTTCCGGTGATGGAGTTGCACGAACTCGGCGACGAGGTCGATCTTGCCATCGTGATCGGCGGCGACGGCACCATGCTCAACATCGCGCGCACGCTCGCGCCACACGGCGTGCCGCTGGTGGGCATCAATCAGGGTCGGCTCGGCTTCCTCACCGACATCTCGGTGCACACGATGTTCGAGACCATCGGGCACATCCTCGCCGGGAAGTACGTCGCCGAGTCGCGCATGCTGCTGGCGGCGGAAGTCATGAGCGGCGACGAGAACGTCTTCAGCGTGATGGCGCTGAACGACGTGGTCGTCACCAAGGGCGCGGCCGGCAACATGATCGAGTTCGACGTGCGCGTCGACGGCCAGTTCGTCTATACGCTGCGCTCCGACGGACTGATCGTGTCCTCGCCCACCGGTTCCACTGCGTACGCGCTCTCTTCCGGCGGACCCATCCTGCACCCGTCGCTGCGCCTCATGGCGGTCGTGCCGGTCTCGCCGCACACGCTGGCGGCGCGACCGATCGTGGTCGCCGGCGATTCGCTGGTGGAGGTGCGCATGCACGAGGCGGAGGACGTGCGCGTCCACTTCGACAGCCATTCGCACTACGACCTCAACGGCGACGATCGCGTGCGCGTGCGGCGCTCACCCGTGGAAGTGCGGCTCCTGCATCCGGTCGGGCACAACTATTACCGCATGCTGCGCGAGAAGCTGCGCTGGAGCGAGAGCCTGTGACGGTGGTGGTTTGATGCTGCGGTTGCTGGCGATCCGCGATTTCGTGATCGTGGAGAAGATGGATCTCGAGTTCGGCCCCGGCTTCACGGTGTTGACCGGCGAGACGGGGGCGGGCAAGTCGATCCTCATCGACGCGCTGGCGATGGTGCTGGGCGAGCGCAGCGACGCCGGCGTGGTGCGGCACGGCGCGCAGCGGGCGGAGATCGCCGCCGAATTCGACATCGCCGACGCCCCGGGGCTCGAGGAATGGCTCGCGGAGAACGAGCTTGCCGGCGATGCGGGCACCTGTCTGCTGCGCCGGGTGATCGACGCCAGCGGCCGCTCACGCGCCCTCGTCAACGGCCATCCGTGCACGCTGGGTCAACTGCGCGAAGCCGGCGAGTTCCTGGTCGACATCCACGGTCAGCATGCGCACCAGTCGCTGCTGCGGCCGGCGACACAACGCAATCTCCTGGACGGCTATGGATCGCTCACGGCGCAGGCGGGCCGCGTCGCGCAGCAATACCGACACTGGCGCGAGCTGGCGGAGCGTCTGCGCGCCGTGGAACAAGACGCTGCCCGGCTGGAGAACGAGCGCGACGAAGTGTCCTTTCGCGTGCACGAACTGCACGCGCTGGACGTCGGTGAAGGCGAGTGGGCCACGCTGCAGGCGGATCACTCGCGCCTGTCGCACGCCGCGAGCCTCCTCGAATCTGCCAACCTCGGCATCGACGTGCTCGCCGACGGCGAGGCGGCGTGCCTGTCGCGGCTCGCCACGGTGAGCAACCGCATCGCGCTCGCTGCCGAGCACGATCCCGCGCTCGGCGAGGTGCTCGATCTGCTCGAATCCGCCCGCGTGGAAGTGCAGGAAGCCGTGTATGCGCTGCGCCACTACGGCGAGCGCGTCGACCTCGATCCGGCGCGTCTCGCGCAGGTGGAGCGGCGCCTGGAGGCGATTCACGATGCCGCGCGCAAGTATCGCGTGACGCCGGACGAGCTGCAGGAACTGCTCGAGCGCTCGCGTCTGCAGCTGGAA
>JAEUMW010000332.1 GCA_016791345.1 Betaproteobacteria bacterium
GAACCTCGCCGGTGTGAAAGCGAAAGTCGCGCACCACCCAATCACCTTCCTTGGGCGTGGGGTAGTCCGCGGCCAAGGTCGGAAGAGTCATTAGTAGGGCATACACCACCAGGACCCACATAGCCCTTAACAGAGTCGTGATGCGCTTCATATCACTCTCCTTGCGTAAGGTGGCAAGACGCCGAGCATAACCGGTGACCCCGCCCCGGATTGGCACCCCTCTGTCGCATCGCCCGCTGGCGGTCAACCCAGCCCGCGAATTGGTGAACGATGTGCTGTTGTCGGCGATACGCGGAGCGCCATTCGCCTGCGCCCTGCGGCAGCGTCGCCCAATATGACGAAGTAAGTATAGTAATGGACCTTCCAGAATGCTCGGAAATCGGTCATCCGACTCTTTCTCCTTTTCTTGGCCTCGATGTCCGAACAAACTGCTCCATCAATTACACGGGGTCACAGTCCATTCAGGGCGGCGATTCTGCAGGCACCAGCGAGCGACTCGTTGTGGCCCGTCTCTGCCTTCCCCGCTAACATGATCTGACGCTGCCCGCAAATCAAAGCCTCATCGTTGCAAATGAGTGAGGGAGTGGAAATCGCTACCGATTGCCTTTCACGACTTTCCCCATTCGCTCCCTCACTCCTTCACTGATACGCAGTGAGCCCACTGCCCCCTGCCCTCTTCCTGATGGGCCCCACCGCGAGCGGCAAGTCCGATGCGGCGCTCGCCATCGCTCGGCGCCTGCCGGTGGAGATCATCAGCGTCGATTCGGCACAGGTGTATCGCGGCATGGATATCGGCACTGCGAAGCCGGACGCGCACACGCGGCGGGAAACGCGTCATCACCTGATCGACATCCTCGACCCGACCGAGCGTTTCTCCGCCGCCGACTTCTGCGAGCACGCGCGTGATCTGATGCGCGACATCACCGCGGCGGGCCGCGTGCCGCTGCTGGTGGGCGGCACCATGCTCTACTTCAAGGCGCTGCAGGAGGGGCTGTCGGATCTGCCGGAAGCCGATCCGGCGATCCGCGAGGTGATCGACGCGATGGCGAGCGAAGTGGGCTGGCCAGCCATGCACGAAGAGCTCGCGCGCCTCGACGCGGAGACGGCGGAGCGCCTCGACCCGCACGACGCCCAGCGCATCCAGCGCGCGCTGGAGGTGATCCACGCCAGCGGCCGGCCGCTGTCGGAGCTGATTCGCGAGCGGCCGCCCGCGGCGCTGCCGTATCGCGTGATCGCGGCGTCGCTGGAGCCGGCCCACCGGGCGGCACTGCACGAGCGCATCGCGCAGCGCTTCGAGACCATGCTCGAGCTCGGCCTCATCGGCGAAGTGCGCACGCTGCGCAGCCGCTTCGCGCTCGATCCGGAACTGCCGTCGATGCGTTGTGTGGGCTACCGGCAGACCTGGGACTATCTCGACGGAAAGCTCTCGCTGCGGGAGCTGCGCGACCGCGCTGTTGCGGCGACGCGACAGCTCGCAAAGCGCCAGCTCACCTGGCTGCGGCCGTGGTCTGGCATCGCGCGCTTCGACGCGCTGTCGGCGAATGCGGGCTTCCAGGTGCTGGAGTACTTCCGGCACGCGCTGCAGGAGAGCGATAATGCTGCATTGCGCGAGTAAATCGCCCAGGGGAGAGAGGAGCCACGCGTGAGCGCACGAGGGCTTGAATATGTGATCGATGGCAACGTCTCGGCTGCGTTGCAGGAGGACGTCGGCAGCGGTGATCTCACGGCCTTGCTGGCTGCCGCGGACGACACGGCGCGCGCCACGGTGGTGGCGCGGGAAGCGGCGGTGCTGGCCGGTGCCCCGTGGTTCGATGCGGTGTTTCGGCGCCTGAGCCCGGCCGTGGTCGTCACGTGGCACAAGGAAGACGGCGCGAAAGTGGAAGCCGGCACCACCCTCTGCTCGGTGGAGGGACCGGTGCGCAGTCTGCTCACGGGGGAGCGCACCGCGCTCAACTTCCTGCAGCTCCTGTCGGCGGTGGCGACCGTCACCCGACGCTATGTCGATGC
>JAEUMW010000333.1 GCA_016791345.1 Betaproteobacteria bacterium
GAGGTGATGAGGTTCGAGTAATAGCCGAGCTTGCGCGCTTCCGCGATGAGGATCTCGAGGTCGTCGCGCATGAGCGGCTCACCGCCGGAGAAACCGAGCTGGGTGGCGCCGATCGCGCGCGATTCACGCAGCACCTTGAGCCACTCATCCGTCGTGAGTTCCGCACCGAACTGCGTGTAGTCGATCGGGTTGTAGCAGAACACACAGTGCAGCGGGCACTTGTAGGTGACCTCCGCCAGCAGCCAAAGCGGGTGGCTGACCTCAGGCCTGCTTGACACGGATCCAGCCGTTTCCATGGGCGACCTCCAGAAATCCCGTGACGTCCTTGCGCAGATCGACGCCGGGAAAGGACTTCTCCAGATCTTCGACGATGGCCTTGACGCTCGCGTTCCCGTCCACGCGCTTCAGGATCTCGCCGGCGCTGCCGGAGAGCTTCACCATGCCCTCTGGATACAGGAGCACGTGTGCCTGCTGCGCCGGCTCCCACTGAAAGCGGAAGTAGCGCCCGAGGGCGAACACGGTGTCGTCGCTGACCTGCACCGATTCCGTCACTTCGCCTCCCCGATGCCGTAGTTGACCTGCATCGCGTCAAGCATCGACCACAGCACGTCGAGCTTGAACTGCAGGATGTCGAGCGCGCGTTCCTGCTGCTCGCGCGTCTTGAAGTGATCCAGCGTCACGGCCAGCCCGTGCTCGACGTCGCGGCGCGCTTCCGACAGGCGTTTCTTGAAGTAGTAGTAGCCTTCCGGCTCGATCCACGTGTAGTACTGCGGCCAGTTGTCGAGGCGCTTCTGGTGGATCTCGGGGGCGAAAAGCTCGGTGAGCGAGGAGCACACCGCCTCCTGCCACGGACGCGTGCGCCCGAAATTGATGTACGCGTCCACCGCGAAGCGCACGCCCGGCAGCACGTGCCGCAGCGACGTGATCTCCTCGCGCTCGAGGCCGCAGGCCTCCCCCAGGCGCAGCCAGGCCTCGATGCCGCCTTCCTCGCCGGCGGTGCCGTCGTGGTCGATGATGCGCTGGATCCACAGCCGGCGCTGATCGCGGTCCGGCATGTTGGACATGATGGCCGCATCCTTGATCGGGATCGAGATCTGATAGTAGAAGCGGTTGCAGACCCAGCCCTGCACCTGTTCCCTGGTGCACTGACCGCTGTTCATGGCGATGTGGAACGGGTGATGGATGTGATAGCGCTTGCCCTTCGCGCGCAGCTCGCGCTCGAACTCGTCGCGGCTCCAGGGCAGGGTCTCTGCGGCTCCCATGCGGGGTCTCCTCCTCAGATGCGGATGTCCATGCCGTCGAACGCGACCTCGATTCCGCGGGCGGTCAGTTCCGCACGCTCGGGGGAGTCGTCGTTCAGGATCGGATTGGTGTTGTTGATGTGGATGAGGATCTTGCGCGGCTTCGCGAAACGGTCCATCCATTCCATCATGCCGTCGGCGCCGGACTGCGCGAGATGACCGATCTCGCGTGCGCGCTTCTTCGAGATGCCGAGGTCGATCATCTCGGTGTCGGTCCAGAAGGTCCCGTCCACCATCACGCAGTCGGCATCGCGCATCGCGGCTTCCACGTGCGGCTCGATCTCGCCCAGGCCCGGTGCGTAGAACACCGAGCGACCGGACGCGGTGTCGGTCACGCGCACGCCGATGTTGTCGCCCGGGTGCGGGTCCTCGCGGTGCGGCGAGTAGGGCGGTGCCGCGCTTTTGAGCGGCATCGCCGTGAACTTGAGCCCAGCCGCAGCGGGGATCGTGAACGTCCACCGCTCGCCGCCCACGCGTTGCCATTCGACGCCGCAGTAGTGATCGAGGATCCTGAAGAGCGGATTGCCGGACGTGAGGTCCTCGCGGACCATGTCGGTGCAGAAGATGTCGAGCCTGCGCTGGCCTTCGCGCAGCATGAGAAGCCCGGTGGTGTGATCGATCTGGGCGTCGATGAGCACGACGGCGACGATGCCGGTGTCGCGGATGGCGCGCGCCGGCTGCAACTCGGGTGTGCTCTTCAGCTGCTGCAGGATGTCCGGCGACGCGTTGAACAGGACCCAGTTGACGTCGTCTGCGGTGACGGCTATCGAGGACTGCGTGCGCGCCGTCGCATGGACCGCACCGCTGCGCACGCCGTCGCAGTTGCGGCAGTTGCAGTTCCACTGCGGGAAGCCGCCGCCGGCCGCGCTGCCCAGAACCTTGATGCGCATGCGATATCTCCGCGATCCCGAGAATGCGCCGGCCCGGGAGGTCCCGGGCCGGTCGACTACCGCGAAGGCCGGATGTCCGGCCCCCGGATGGGTACTGTACTGTCGCGCGCGGTTTAGCGGTTGGCGATGTACATCGTCACTTCGAAGCCGAAACGCAGATCGGTAAACTCGGGTTTGGTCCAGGCCATCGTACTCTCCTTGAGTGTCCAACTGGATGCGATCTTGGTGAAGTCCGGCGGTCAGGCCGCACTCGTAAGATGAGACTGGATTCTCCGTGCGCGTGTTCTTTCCGGCCGCCGGGAAATTCTGCAATTCAGGCTCATGATTTTCATGAGAATGGCAGGAGGATTTGCGCAAGCCCGGAACGTTCCTCTACCCTTGGTTCCCGCGTCTCGAACCACAATATAAGAACGATGATTGCGTCCACGTCGAACCTCGCGCGCGAACGTCCGCTCGCCGCGGCGATCGCGATCTCCATTGCCATCCACGCCATCGCGCTCGCGCTCTTTCCGCAGCTGCGCCCGCTCAGGAACGTCCAGGAACAGCCGCTGACGGTCGAGTTCCTGCCACAGGTGCCCGAACCTGCGCCGACGCCGGTTCCGGTGAGCGAACCGGTCGCGCGACCGGCACCTCCGCTGGAGCGGCCCCGCCCCAAGGTGACGAAGCCCACGCCCGCGGTGACGGCGCGCGAAGCACCCCCGGTCACGGCGCCGGTTGCGCCGCAGCAGGAACTCCTTACGGCCGCCCCCGAAGCGCCCGCACAGCCGTCCCAGTTCTCGGTGCCGGCGGCACCGCACGCGGAACCCGCGGCAGCACCCGTGAAGGAAGCCGCGGACTCGGCGGCCGCGGATCCGGACATGCTCGCGAGCTACGGCCACGCGCTCTCCCAGGCCATCGCGAAGCACCAGCGTTACCCGCGGCTCGCCCAGATGCGCGGCTGGCAGGGCACTGCCACGGTCGCCCTCAAGTTCGGCGCGGGCAACCGGCTGCTCGCGACGACGCTGTACAAGTCGAGCGGGCAGGAGGTGCTCGACGAGCAGGCGCTGCAAATGGTGAAGGACGCACAGCCGCTGCCGAGCGCGCCGGAGCGGCTGCGCAGCCGCGACTTCACCGTGCATGTGCCGATCGTCTTCCGGCTCAGAGAATAGCTTGACGGCTCCGCTGCCCGTCTCGT
>JAEUMW010000334.1 GCA_016791345.1 Betaproteobacteria bacterium
GCTGGCCGACATCGCGGTGGGTAACCTCAGTGTCACCGACGAGCGCCTGAAGGTCGTGGACTTCGTCGCACCGGACGAGAAGATCGTCAACGTCGAGATACTCGCCACCGGTCCGGCCTCGCCGGCGATCGCCTCGATCGAGGATCTCGCCGGCAAGACCGTGCACGTGCGCAAGACCTCGAGCTATTACGAGAGCCTCACTGCGCTCAACGCCCATCTCAGGCAGGCCGGCAAACCCGAGGTGAAGCTCGTTCTGGTACCCGATGCGCTCGAGGACGAGGACATGCTGGAGATGCTCAACGCCGGTCTACTGCAGGCCATTGTCGTCGACGACTGGAAAGCGAAGATGTGGTCCCAGGTGCTGCCGAAGATCGTGCTGCACGAAGACGTTGTCCTGCGCCCCCCCACTAAGAAGGGCTGGGCGATCCGCAAGGAGAGCCCGCAGCTCGCCGCTGAACTCGACGATTTCTACACCGGCTGGGCGAAGAAGCAAGGCGTGATCCCTTATCGCCAGCAGCAGTACATGAAGACGATCAAGGCGCTTCACGACTCCTCGGCGAGCGCCGACCAGCAGCGCTTCGAGTCGATGATCGCGATATTCGAGAAGTACGGACAGCAATATGGGTTCGACCCGCTCATGCTCGCCGCGCAGGGGTACCAGGAATCCACCCTGGACCAGAACAAGAAGAGCCAAGTCGGCGCGGTCGGCGTCATGCAGGTGATGCCCGCCACGGGCAAGGAACTCAAGGTCGGCGACATCAAGGTCACCGAGGCGAACATTCACGCCGGGGCGAAGTACATGGATCAGCTCATGACCCGGTACTTTCAGGACGCCAGTTTCGACGAGCAGAACCGGACGCTGTTTGCGTTCGCGAGCTACAACGCCGGTCCCGGCAACATCGCGAAGATGCGCAAGGAAGCCGAGAAGCGCGGCCTCAACGCCGACAAGTGGTTCAACAACGTCGAGAACGTCACCGCCGAGAAGATCGGCATCGAGACGACGACCTACGTGCGCAACATCTACAAGTACTACGTCTCCTACAAGCTCACGCAGGACGCCCGTGCGAGCACCGAGCAACTCAAGCAACAGGTTGCGCCCGGCGCGGAACCGAAGCGCTAGCACGGGCGAGGCACCGGGGCGCTGTAAGGAAGCCTTGCAGATTCCAGTCAGGGAGGTGCGATGATGACCGTGATCAGGGAAGTGACTGTGTGCGCGGGACGTCTTCTCCTCGCTGCAATCACGTGCAGCGTACCGGACGCGGCGTTCGCATGGATCTATCCGGAGCACCGCGACATTGCGGTGCTCGCCGTCGAGGGTCTCGATCCCGAGCACAAGGCGCGGTTCGACCGCCTCTGGCAGGAAGCGCGGGTCGGCGACGAGGGGCGCCTCTGCGTGCAAGGCGCCGACACCGGCCAGGGCATCACGCCGGAGTGCATCGACTGGGCGGCGCTGTCCGCGATCGCCGGGGATCATTCCTGCTCGAGCGAGGAGATGCTCGACACCGTTCGCAAGTCGGAGTGGATTCTCCAGGTCGCCGACGTTGCGGCACAGCTCAAGGTGGACCTCTCCACGATTCCGGTTACGGCAACCGCCGAGCAGACCACGAGCGCAGCGACGCTCTTCACCGACACGCAGCGGCGTCTCACGGACGAGGCCACGCGCGCCAAGCGCGTGAACGCCCTGCGCGCAGCCGACACCCGCCTGCAGCGCGCCGACCCCAAGTACGCGACGCGTGCCGATGCCAACCTCGCGCACTTCCTGACGCCGCGTCCGGACACCAAGCTCGACGTGATTCGCTACGGCGG
>JAEUMW010000335.1 GCA_016791345.1 Betaproteobacteria bacterium
CGGGCGCGGCGGTGCTGCGTTTCCGACCGGCATCAAGTGGCGGACCGTGCTCGAGACGCAGGCCGACCAGAAATACGTCGTCTGCAATGCCGACGAAGGCGATTCGGGCACCTTCTCCGATCGCATGACCATGGAAGGCGACCCGTTCCTGCTGATCGAGGGCATGGCGA
The DNA here is from genome assembly GCA_016791345.1 of Betaproteobacteria bacterium. Taxonomy (NCBI): domain Bacteria; kingdom Pseudomonadati; phylum Pseudomonadota; class Betaproteobacteria; species Betaproteobacteria bacterium. Next base: position 171 of record JAEUMW010000335.1, read on the forward strand.
TCGCGGGAATCGCCATCGGCGCCACGCAGGGATACGTCTATCTGCGCTCGGAATACCCCCATGCGGAGCGTGCGATGAACACCGCCATCGCCCTCGCGTATGAGCTGGGCGTGCTCGGACCGGACGTGCTGGGCTCGGGTCGCCGCTTCGACCTGGAAGTGCGGCGCGGTGCCGGCGCCTATATCTGCGGCGAGGAGACTTCGCTTCTCGAAAGTCTCGAAGGCAAGCGCGGCGTCGTTCGCTTCAAGCCGCCAATCCCGGCGATTTCCGGTCTCTTCGGCAAGCCGACGCTCGTCAACAACGTCATCACCTTCACCTCGCTGCCGATCATCTTCGAGCGTGGCGCCAAGTTCTATTGCGACTTCGGCCAGGGCCGCTCGCGCGGCACCCTGCCGATCCAGCTTGCCGGCAACATCAAACACGGCGGCCTGATCGAGAAGGCGTTCGGGGTCACGCTGCGCGAACTGCTCTACGACTTCGGCGGCGGCTCGGCGTCGGGGCGGCCGATTCGCGCCGTGCAGGTGGGCGGACCACTCGGCGCCTACCTGCCCGAATCCCAGTTTGACGTGCCGCTCGACTACGAAGCCTTCACCGGCATCGGCGCGATGCTCGGCCACGGCGGCATCGTCGTCTTCGACGATACGGTCGACATGGCGAAGATGGCGCGCTATGCGATGGAGTTCTGCGCGATCGAGTCCTGCGGCAAGTGCACGCCGTGCCGCATCGGCTCCACGCGCGGCGTCGAGACCATCGACAAGATCATCGCCGGGCGTAACCGCGGCGCCAGCGTGGCCCTGCTCGAAAGCCTGTGCGACACGATGCTGCACGGTTCGCTGTGCGCGCTCGGCGGGATGACGCCGTTTCCCGTGCTGAGCGCGCTCAGACACTTTCCCGAAGACTTCGGCCTGGCTCGCGCGGGGCTCGCCGCCGCTGCCGCCGCCTGACCCTCACCGCAGAGGACGAGACAGATGACGACTGCAAGCATCCGACCCGAGGATTTCGGCACGCCGGCGCGCGTTTCGGAGCGCATGGTGGACCTGGAAGTCGACGGCATCCCGGTGAGCGTTCCGGAGGGCACGTCGGTGATCCGCGCTGCCGCCGAGGCGGGCGTGGCTATCCCGAAGCTCTGCGCGACCGACAGCCTGGAGCCCTTCGGTTCCTGCCGCCTGTGCCTGGTCGAGATCGAGGGCCGCAGGGGTTATCCGGCGTCCTGCACCACGACGGTCGCCAGCGGCATGGTGGTGCGGACGCAGACGGAGAAGCTCGGGCAGATCCGGCGCGGCGTGATGGAGCTTTACATCTCCGATCATCCACTCGATTGCCTCACCTGCTCCGCCAACGGCAACTGCGAGCTGCAGGACGCGGCCGGTGCCGTGGGGCTGCGCGAGGTGCGTTACGGCTATGGCGGCGAGAATCATCTCGATGCACCGACCGACGCGTCGAACCCGTATTTCAGCTTCGATGCGTCGAAGTGCATCGTCTGCTCGCGCTGCGTGCGCGCCTGCGAAGAGACGCAGGGGACGTTCGCGCTGACGATCCAGGGCCGGGGTTTCGACTCGAAGGTCTCCCCCGGCATGAACGAGAGCTTCATGGGCTCGGAGTGCGTGAGTTGCGGCGCCTGCGTGCAGGCGTGCCCGACCGCTACCCTGATGGAGAAGTCCGTCATCGAACTCGGACAGCCGGCGCGCAGCGTGGTCACGACCTGCGCGTACTGCGGCGTCGGTTGTTCGTTCCGCGCCGAGATGCGGGGGTCGGAACTGATCCGCATGGTGCCCAACAAGGACGGACACGCAAATCACGGCCACTCCTGCGTCAAGGGGCGTTTCGCCTTCGGCTATGCGACGCACGCGGACCGCATCACGACGCCGATGATCCGCGAGAAGATCGGCGATCCGTGGCGCAAGGTTTCCTGGGAAGAAGCGATTGCCCACGCTGCAAGCGAGTTCAAGCGCATCCAGGCGAAGCACGGACGCGGCGCGGTGGGCGGCATCACGTCGTCGCGCTGCACGAACGAGGAGACCTATCTCGTGCAGAAGCTGGTGCGTGCCGCGTTCGGCAACAACAACGTCGACACCTGCGCCCGTGTCTGCCATTCGCCGACCGGCTACGGCCTCAAGGCAACGCTCGGCGAATCCGCCGGCACGCAGGATTTCGACTCGGTCATGCAGGCGGACGTGGTGCTCGTGATCGGGGCCAACCCGACCGATGGCCATCCGGTGTTCGCATCGCGTCTGAAGAGCCGCCTGCGTGCCGGCGCGAAGCTCATCGTCGTCGATCCGCGCACCATCGACCTCGTGCGCTCGCCGCACGTGGCTGCGGCCCATCATCTCAAGCTGCGTCCGGGGACGAACGTCGCCGTAATCAACGCCCTCGCGCATACGATCGTGACCGAAGGGCTGGCGAACGAGAGCTTCGTCGCCGAGCGCTGCGAGGCGCAGGCCTACGCCAAGTGGAAGGCGTTCATCGCCGCCGAGCGCAATTCACCGGAGGCGCTGGAAGCCGAGACCGGTGTGCCGGCGGCGGAGGTGCGTGGGGCCGCACGGCTGTACGCCACCGGCGGCAATGCCGCGATCTACTACGGCCTCGGCGTAACCGAGCACAGCCAGGGATCGACCGCGGTCATCGGCATCGCCAATCTCGCGATGCTGACGGGCAACATCGGCCGCGACGGCGTCGGCGTGAATCCGCTGCGCGGGCAGAACAACGTGCAGGGCGCATGCGACATGGGCTCGTTCCCGCACGAACTGCCGGGCTATCGGCACGTGTCGGACAGCGTGGTGCGCGAGCTCTTCGAAGCGTCGTGGGGCGTGCGTCTCGACCCGGAGCCGGGGCTGCGCATTCCGAACATGCTCGATGCCGCGGTCGACGGCAGCTTCCGCGGCATCTACATCGAGGGCGAGGACATCGCGCAGTCGGATCCGGACACGCAGCACGTCACGGCCGCACTCGAAGCGATGGAATGCGTCGTCGTGCAGGATCTCTTCCTCAACGAGACGGCGAAGTACGCCCACGTGTTCCTGCCGGGTTCGTCCTTCCTGGAGAAGAACGGCACCTTCACCAACGCCGAGCGCAGGATCTCGCCCGTGCGCAAAGTGCTCGCGCCGCTTGCCGGAAAGGAGGACTGGGAGATCACCGTCATGCTGGCGGAGGCGCTGGGGTATCCGATGCCTTACCGTCATCCGTCCGAGATCATGGACGAGATCGCGCGCCTCACACCTACCTTCGCCGGCGTGAGCTACGCCAAGCTCGACGCGCTCGGCAGCATCCAGTGGCCCTGCAACGACGCGCATCCGGCGGGAACGCCGACCATGCACATCGACGAGTTCGTCCGCGGCAAGGGTCGCTTCCTCGTCACGGAGTACGTCCCGACGGAAGAGCGCACCAGTCGCAAGTACCCGCTGATCCTGACCACCGGGCGGATCCTCAGCCAGTACAACGTCGGCGCGCAGACGCGGCGCACGCCCAATTCGAGCTGGCACGACGAAGACCGTCTGGAGATCCACCCGGGCGACGCCGAAATGCGCGGTGTTCGCGAAGGTGACTGGGTCGGCATCCGCAGCCGCTCCGGTGAAACGGTGCTGCGGGCGCGCGTGACCGAGCGCGTGCAGCCGGGTGTGGTCTACACGACCTTCCACTTCCCCGAGTCGGGCGCCAATGTGATCACCACCGACAATTCCGACTGGGCGACGAACTGCCCGGAATACAAGGTGACGGCGGTGCAGGTCGAGAGCGTGACCCAGCCCTCCGAGTGGCAGAAGCGCTTCCGCAGCTTCAGCGAGCATCAGCGCGAGCTGCTCGACAATGCGCAGGTTGCGTCGTAGGCCATGAGCGACTGCGGCCTGATGAGCCTGGGATCCGCCCAC
>JAEUMW010000336.1 GCA_016791345.1 Betaproteobacteria bacterium
CAACTGCTCGACGAACTGCACGCAACGGGCGGCGTAGCGCCACCCGTGCTGTCGCTCGACTTCGGAGCGCGTGGCGAAGCGCTGGGTGCGGTCGACATCCTGAACCGGCCGCAGTCGTGGCCCGATGACGTCATCGTGATGACGCTCGCCCGCGTCGGCGGCGACGCAGGACCGGACTGGGACCGCATCGAGCAGATACTCGCCGCAGCGCCCGGGCGCCGCGTCTACGCTGCGGGCGGCGTGCGCGGCGCCGACGATCTACGGGCGTTGCGTGCGCTCGGCAGCGCCGGGGCGCTGGTCGCGTCCAGCCTGCACGACGGACGCCTGACGCCCGCCGAGCTCATGCGCATCGCCTGAGCGCTAGGAATGCGCGGCGAACGGATGCGGCGTCGCGCGCGCCTTGGCGAGCACCTCCTGCACCTTCGGCTCGCCGGCGATGGCGCGCTTGATCGCGAGCTTGGTCGCCTCGTAGTTGAAGTCCTGGATCTTGTTGTCGTCTTCCGCCATCCAGTGGATGAAGACGCCCACGCTCAGGTAAAGATCGTTCGCCTGCTGCTCGGGGATGGTGCCGTCGGCCAGGCAGTCGGTCACCGCCATCGCCACCGCGCGCTGCGCCGGACCGAACATCTGCACCGCCTGCTTCGCGCCCTTGATCGTCACCTTGTTGAACATGACGGCGTTCGGTCTTGCCGAAAGATTCGGGGCCACAACGGCGAGCAGCGTAGTGAAGCCATCCTTGTTGTTGGCAAGCGCATTGGCAAAGGCGCGCTCCGCAGCCGAACCGCGCGGACCGATGATCAGGTCTATGTGGGCGATCTCGTTGCCGTCGCCCACCAGCGCCTCGCCGACGAGCACCCGATCGATGGTCTTGCCTGCGGTTGCGGCGGTGGCCGGTTTCTGAGCCGGGGCCGGCTTCGGAGCCGGCGCTGCGGCCGGTCGCGGTGGGGGTGGCGCCGGCTTTGCGGGCGCGGGTTTCTTGCCGCCGCCGAAGATTCCCAGAATTGCATCCCAGATCGACATTGCTATTGCCCTCCCATTCTGCTCCCCGTGCGCCGGGTTCTCCCTGGCTGTGCGGGAACGGGACGTGAAAAACAGGCCGGCGGAACACCACCGGCCGTGCAACTGACGCTTACACGTGGCCGGCGAACGGGTGCGGCGTGCCCTTCTTCGCGATCACGTCTGCGGCCTTCGGCTCGTTGGCGACAGCGCGCTTGATCGCCTGCTTGGTCGCCTCGTAGTTGAAGTCCTGGATCTTGTTGTCGTCTTCCGCCATCCAGTGGATGAACACACCCACGCAGACGTACAGGTCGTCCGCTTCGGACTGCGGGATCGTGCCGTCGGCCACGCAGTCGGTCACCGCCATCGCCACCGCGCGCTGCGCCGGACCGAACATCTGCACCGCCTGCTTCGCGCCCTTGATCGTCACCTTGTTGAACATCAGGGTGCTCGGCTTGCACGGCAGGTTCGGGGCGACCACCGCCAGCAGCGAGGTGAAGCCGTCCTTGTTGTTGGTCAGCGCATTGCAGAACGCATACTCGGCTGCGCTGCCGCGCGGTCCGATGATGAGGTCGATATGGGCGACCTCGTTACCGTCGCCGACCAGCGATTCTCCGACCAGGACCCGATCGATCTTTGCCATTTACCATCTCCTACCTTGGGGTTGACGAACAAATGTGGATTCGGCAGACGCGTTCACTCGCGCAAACCCGTCCCATGCATCCACGTTACCTTGCGGACCGGCGCCAACGGCTCGTCCGCTTCGAAAAACCGTCCTGCAAACGCGCCCTGCAGCCGGGCAGCGAAGAGGCTTGCGACGGTGAGGTCGGCACTCGTGCCGGGATTGAGGGCGCGCGCCTTGAGCGACGCATCCCAGGCGCGCAGCCCGGCCCACGAGCCGCCGATTCCGGACTCGATGTGCGCGGCTTCCGCGCTCACCTGGCGCGCGACCTCGATGCCGTACTTCCGCGCGATGTGCGTGTCCGGAAAGCGTGCGAGCCACCCGAGATAGCAGTCCACCGTCGCCCGCGTCGAACTGCCGTGGCGGCGCAGCGCAGCCAGCAATCGCGGGATCCCGAACCGGAACACGTCACCGAACCCGTTCGCGTACTGGCGGGCAATGGCATCGCGGTGCGCGGCCGCGCGCATGGCCTCGAGCAGAGTCGTCGTCGCTGCGGGATGCCGCACGTCGCATTGCTCGACCTCGCCGAGACCCGCCGGGTTCGCCTGCACGATCGCGCGGAAGGCGTGGACGGCGTCGTCGGCATCGAGCTCGGCAAGCACGCGAACCGTCGCCCGCTCGAACGTCTCTCCGGCCCGCGCGGTCAGTGCCGCCTGCGCGAGTGGTGCGGCCAGCAGCACGATGCCGAGATTGGTGTTCATCCCGACCTGTTTCCAGGTGGCGTCGACGGCCTCGGCGATGCGCTCGCCGACGCTGCGACCGGGTGCCGAGAGCGGCCCCGCCACCGCCTCGGCGCTGGCGAGGAAATCGTCCGCGCGCATCCCGTGCCCCGGGCTCGCGATGCTGACGTTGCCCGGCTTGGCCGCCTGCACGTCGAGCCGGCACGCCCAGCGCACCGCTGCTGCGACGAAGGGGGCGCGCGATCCGTTCAGCATAGGGCTGCCAGCTCCCGCACCGTGCCACGCGTGAGGTGGCGACGCATGAAATCATCGACGAGCGTCGCTGCGATGTCGACACCGGTAACGCTCTGCAGCCCTTTCCAAGCCGGGATGCCGTTCACTTCGATCACCCACAGGCAACCGCTCTGGTCGCGCACGATGTCCACGCCGGCGTACTGCGCGCCGACGGCACGCGCCGCGGCTTCAGCGAGCTGCGCGAGCTCCGACGTGAGCTCCAGGGGTTCGCAGCGCGCGCCGCGGGCCACGTTGTTCACCCACGACACGCCGCGGCGCACCATCGCAGCGACGGTGCGGCCGGCGATCACGAAAACGCGGTGGTCGTGCCAGCGCCCGTCACCGCTGTCGATGTAGCGCTGCAGGTAGCACACGCCGCGATAAAGCTCCATGCCCGGGATGTCCGCGTCGTCGGCACCGAGCCGCCGCAGCCCCGTTCCCTGCGATCCGAACAGCGGCTTGATCACCACTTCCCCGCCGGCCGCAGTCTCGCGCCTGAGCACCGCGCGCGCCTCCGCCGCGTTCTCCGTCACCCAGGTCGGCGGTGTTGGCACGCCCGCGCGCTGCAGCAGAAAGCTCGTCATGCTCTTGTCCACGGTGCATTCGATCGCGCGCGCGTCGTTGTACACGGGTACCCCGAGTGCCTTCAGGGCGTGCAGGATGCCGAGACGGAACGTCACCTGCTCCAGCGTACCGCCGGGTACACCGCGCACGAAGACAGCGTCCGGCAGTTTACCCGCAAAGCCCGGCATGACGATCCCATCGACGCCGCCGGCGAGATCGAACCGGCACTCGCGCAGCGAAACGTAGCTCGCCGCGATGCCGCGCGCTGCGAAGGCCGCACGTAGACGCGCCCCATGCCATCCGGGTTCGTCGGTGCAGATCGCTATCTGCCGCATGTCGTGACCCGCAGCCCCTCACTCGCCGAACGACGCCGCAAGCAGCGCGTCGTTCACTGTGCCGGCGCGAAATACCTTGCCGGTGCGCACGTTGCACACCACGGCTGCCGCCGGCGCGAAGAGATTCGCATCGATCTTGTAGAAATCGTACTTGACCTCCTTGAATACCTGCGCGAAGGGCCGCCCGTAATCACTGCAGGCACTGGACGGCAGCCGCTCGGCCAGGTCCTTCGCCGCGTCGTCCTCGCCATCGACGAAAAGTTCCACGACACCACCGAAGATGATGGCGTCGTTGGTGCGCCCCATCGCGTTCAGGAAGTCGGGCGCCGGGGGCGGCACCGGCGCGGAGCCGGAACCGTCGAGCAGCTGTTCGAGCGGAAAACCGAGCGTGTGCACCTTGTGCAGCGCCACCTCGAGCACGCGCGCGACGATCTGCACCACGCCGGCGAGACTGTGGGTCGGCGTCAGGATGAACGTGAGCCGCTCGGGTGCGATGCCGCAATCGCGCGTGACCTTCTCGACGATGGCATCGGGCGGGGTCTTGTCGACTTCGAGCACGAGGCAGGTGGCATCCGCCGCGTCGCGGTAGGCGAGTTCCTCGAAGAGCGCTTCCTTGACGGACAGCGAGCGCCCGGGTCCGGATCCGAGCGCGTGGAATGCCCCCTTGCCCTCGCCGGCGGAGAGACTCCACCCGGCGTATTGGCTGCCGAGGCACGCCAGCACCGGGTCGGATGCGGTCACGCTTACCCGCAGGGGCCAGCGCTCGGCAGTCGACGAGAGGCGCACGTCCCCGAGGCCGCCGAGGCAGATGCCGGCGATGCGGCGACCCGCTTCCAGGCCACCCGGGTGACCGATGCCGGCGTCGACGATGCGACAGCCCGCGGCATGGGTCGTCACCCCGATGCGCAGCTCGTGGGCATCGCGGACCAGGGCCTCCACCAGCGGCTGCGCCGTGGCGTTGATGCTGGGACGCGCGCGCGCGACGTCCGCTGTCCGTCCGGACACGTTCATCTCTTCTCTCCTCCAACTACTACCGCGTCATGCGGCAAGCGGCATGACGGTGCGCCGTATGATTCGGCTTCGTTCGTTGAGCTGATGTCTTACCGCAGCGGCACGCGCGCCCGTCGCGTGTACCGTGCATAGCGGCGCGCCGGCTGCGACCGGCGTGCCGGGGAGCGGCCGATCCGTCACCCAGTCCGGCCAGCGCGCGGGCGTGCTCGTCCATGGCGCCGAGGCGTAGACGATCGCCTGTCCGCGCACCCCCGCACGGGGTTCGAGTCCCCGCGTCGGCAGGCGGCCTTCGCAGGCGTCGACGTGCCACGCGAACAGCCCTCCCGGTGCGCGGCAGTCGTAGAGTTCCGCGGTGGCGGCGGGACGCGGGTTGATCTCGATGCAGTGCGGCCGACCCGCATCGTCCAGGATGAAATCGATGCCGTTGAGGCCGATCAGCCCGACGCGCTCGGTGAGCCGCGCGCCCCACTCTTCCACCTGCGCACGCACGTCCTCCGGCACGGATGCATCGGAAATCGCGCCGCCGAAACTGAACGGCCGGCGTGGGCAATCCGCGCCCGCGCCCCATTGCTCGCTCAGGCCGACGGGCAGCGCCCCGCGTCCATTGGCAACGAGGAGCAGGGACAGGACGCGACCGTCGACGAATCTCTGGAAATAGCGACCCTGGCGGGATGTGACGCCACGCTTCGCCGCGCGCACGTGCACACCGCCGGCACCGCCAGCCTGCTTGACGAGCCAGCCGCGCGGGTCAGGCGGCGGCGCAAAGCGCACGGCCGGCGTGCGAATGCCGAGCGAGCCGAGCAGGGACGCGAGCATCTGCGGATCCTTCAGCCGCGCAACGGTGTCCGGCGCATTGCCGAATACCTTGCGGCCGCGCGCCAGGCGGGCGAGGAGCGGAACCCGGCCTTCGAGGCCGGACCCGAAGATCATCCCTCTGGACGCCGACGGCGCTGCGAGGTCGGCGGCCGCTTCGAGCAGGCGGCGCGAGTGGAAGCGCAGGATGCGATCGGACGTGACGCAGCGCAGCGCGTCGCAGAATGCGGCGGTGTCCGCATCCGCGAAGAGGTCGAGCACCACGGTGCGCGCGCCGGACCGCCGTGCCATCGCGGCGAGCGCCCGCCCGGACGCGGAGACGACGAGGAACGGTTTCCCGTCAGGCCGCATAGGTGCGCGCCATCGCGAAGGCGTCGCGAAAGTCCAGATAGAGCGGCTTCTGCGCGTCGAGCATGGCCTCGAAGAGGCCGCGCTGCACCTTGTACTTGATGTCCCCGACAGCCAGTGCGCCGATGCCGACCGCCTTGCCGGAAGCCGCTTCGAGCGGTACACCGCGATCCATCACGCCGACCCCCTCGATGCCGGCCGGCGGCACGGCGTTCACATCGCCCGCCACGAGCAGGCGTCCCGCCTTGGCGAGTTCCGTCCGGGACAGCACCTGAATGCCCGCCTTGGCGGTGGCGAGGACGACGTCGATGCTCTCGATCAGCGCCTCCTTCTGCTCGGTCGAGCCAGCCTCGGCCGGTTGCGTGGTGGCACCGTAGCGCGCGTTGCAGACTTCCGAAGTCATCCGCGCACGATTGGCGCTGGAGTGGCTGGCGATCATCACCTTCGCGCCCGCGCCGGACGCAAGCACCGCGGCGGCCGCGCCCACCGGGCCGGTACCGCCGAGCACGAGGACGTTCTTGCCCTCGAAGTCGGTCTGGAACTTCCCCTTGAGTTGCGCTTCCGCGCACGCGACGAGCGCCGCCGCGGTGGTAAAGGCGCCACTCGGGTCGGCGAAGACGGACACCTCGAACGGCGGCACCATCGAGCCACGCGCCGCATCCAGCATGTCCGCCGCCATGCCGATCTCGCGACCGCCGATGAAGAGGCCGGTGCGCTTCACGCCCGATGGACCGCGCGAGAAGATCGCGTCCTGGGTGAGCGCCTGCACCTGGTCGAGGGTGACGTCGGTGTATGGCACCACCGCGTCGAAGCCGGCGTCATACGCCATGTTGACATCGAAGGGACTGACGTTCCGGGTCGGCGTCAGCATGTGCAGGATGTAGAGTTTTTCCATGATCTCATCACGAAGACTGGCGGACGCGCTGCGCCGCATTCAGGCCCGCAGCCCGGGCCGGCTGGAGCGCGATCTCGCCGCCCCGATTGCGGCCGCGGGTAATCTCGAACGTGAGACCCGTGGCCGTGAATTCCCTCTCCAGCGCATCGACCGCTTGCGCGGCGACCGCCTCCGATTCCACCACTGCGAAGCCGGTCGGGCCCCAGGAACTCTGCCCGACACAGCTCACACCTTCCGCTTCGAGCCGCGCCAATGCCGAGGCCACCGGCGCGCTCGCGAAACGCCCGCCTTGCGCCGGCGCGAAATGATCGCCGATGACGCGCTGCAACTCCTGCACCGCGCGGCCGAACTCGAAAAGATCGTGCTCGGCCAGCGCCGGCAGCAAACTCATCATCACCAGCCGGCACAGGTGTGCTGCCCGCGCCTCGGGGAACGGCGGCAGCGCGCGGAACGCCGACTTCTCCGCCGCGCCGTGCAACCCTTGCGCGCTCGGATGCAGAATGAGCAGCACCCGCCAGTTCTCCGGAAACTCGATGCGACTGGTGATCGGCGGCGGTGCGTCCACCGCGCCCCGCCCCCCGTCGACGAGAAACCCGCCGTGCTCGAAGGCGCCGATGCCGATGCCGGAGCGCGCGCCCCGATCGAGCATGCCGGCAATCTCCCGGGGAGCGAGCGCGAGTCCGAACAGCCTCGCGAACACGCACCCGACGGCCAGCGCGAGCTGAGTGCCCGAACCCAGGCCGGCGTGCTCGGGAATCGCTTCCGTCACCACCACGCGGATGCCGCGGCGCACGCCGGTGGCCTCGCGCAGCACCTCCAGCAATCGCCGCACGCGCAGCCGCTGCGGCCCTTCGGCCTCGAGCCCGTCCGCCGGCGTCGCGATCACGCGCGTGCGAACGCTGTCCAGCGTGAGACCGAGACTGCCGAAGCGACGGCCTACGCCGCCGCTCAGATCCATGAACCCCAGATGCAGTCGCGCCGGCGCCGCGACCATCACGCTTTCTTGACGCACCGCGGAAAACGGCAGCGTCATCGCACCTCCCTCCGCACGGGGGCAGCCGCGGCAGCAATCGCTATGCCAATGAGATTCACGCTGCTGTTCATGAAAATCGGTGCATCCAAGGGGCGCTGCGTGCCACAGTACCGGAGCAGTGTGTCCCGCGCCGGGAGCAGACTGCGCGATGTCCGGAAACCGCGCCAGAGCCAGTATCCGACGGCGCGAATCGCCGTTGAACTATAGCAAATCGAAACCCGCATCGGGGGCTCGCGTAGCACGTGCAAATACGTGCAAATCGCGGTTACACTCTCGCCACAATCGCCGCGTCGATCGCAGCGTCGTCGACCGCGGACCAAGGCACCGGCGTTCATTCCGATGAGCAGTCCAACGACCGAACGACACGACATTCCCTGTCCCTTCTGCGGTCTCGCCTGCGACGACCTGCGCGTTGCGGTCACCGACAGCGGCATGGAGGTCACGGCCAACGGCTGTCCGATCAGTGAAGCCGCCTTCGCGCGCGCAGGCCGCGCCGCACCGACGCAGGCACGCGTGAACGGTGCGCCCGCGTCACTCGACGAGGCCGCAGCGCAGGCCGCGCGAATTCTCGCGCAGGCGCAGCTGCCGCTCATTGCCGGACTCGCCACCGACGTCGCCGGAGCGCGCAGCGCCGTCGCGCTCGCCGACCGCGTTGGCGCCGTCATGGATCACATGGGATCGACGGCGAAGCTGCGCAACCTGCTCGTCGTTCAGGATGCGGGCTGGATCACGACCACGCTCTCGGAGGTGCGCAACCGCGCCGACCTCCTGATCCTCGTCGGCACCGACGTCGTCTCCCGCTTCCCACGCTTCTTCGAGCGCATCGTCTGGGTGCGCGAGAGCATGTTCGATCTCGATCCGGCGAAGCGCGAGATCGTCTACCTGGGCGAGGCGAAGAACACGGGTGCGGGCACGGCACCCGACGGCCGCGCCCCGACCGTCATCGCCTGCGAGAACCGCCGTCTGGGAGAAGTGCTCGGCGCGTTGCGCGCCGTGCTGGCCGGCCGCAGCATTGCGCAGGACGCAGTCGCCGGCGTGCCGGTCGCAGCGCTCGCGTCGCTCGCCGAACGCATGAAGCGGGCAAAGTACGGCGTTGCAGCATGGGCGGCCGGAGATCTGGATTTCCCCCATGCCGAACTCACCGTGCAGACCCTAACCGATCTGCTCGGCGATCTCAACAAGAGCATCCGCTTCAGCGGGCTCGCGCTCGCCGGCACCGATGGTGACTTCACCTTCAACCAGGTGCACACGTGGCAGACCGGCTTTCCGTTTCGCACCAGCCTGGCGACCGGACAGCCTGCCTACGACCCGTATCACTTCAGCACGCAGCGCCTGCTCGCGAGCGGCGAAGCCGATGCGCTGGTGTGGGTGTCGAGCCTGAATCCCGCGCGCGTGCCGCCCGAGACCGACGTTCCGACCATCGTGCTCGGCCCGGCGAGCATGGACTTGCCACGCGAGCCCGACGTCTTCATCGCCGTCGCGACACCCGGCGTGGATGACAGCGGCCACTTCTATCGGGCCGACAAGGTCGTCGCGCTGGCCCTGCGCAAGCTCCGTGACTCGCCGCTGCCCGCCACCGCTGCGGCGCTCGACGCGATTCTCACGGCGCTGGGGTGACGGTGATGCTGCTCAGGCTCAAGGGGGGAAGCGTCGTCGATCCGGCCCACGGGGTGCAGGAGGAAGTGCGCGATGTGTTCGTGGAGAACGGCCGCATCGTCGCCGATCCGGGTCCGTCGGCGACCATCCACCAGACCATCGACGTCGCCGGGATGGTCGTGATGGCCGGCGCGATCGACCTGCACACGCACATCGGCGGCGGCAAGGTCAACATCGCGCGCGCCATGCTGCCCGAGGACCACCGTGGGGACCTGGTCGGGCGCACGCCGCTCACCCGTTCGGGCTGCGGTCACGCCGCCCCGTCCACCCTCACGACCGGCTACCGTTACGCCGAGATGGGCTACACCGCGTGCTTCGAGCCGGCGATGCTGCCGATCAACGCGCGCCAGGCGCACATGGAAATGGGCGATACGCCGATCGTCGACAAGGGCGCATACGCCATGCTCGGCAGCGACGACTTCCTGCTGCGCATGCTGGCGGCAAACGACGACCAGCGTGCGATCAACGACTACGTCGCGTGGACCATCACCCACGCGCAGGCGATCGGCCTCAAGGTGGTGAACCCGGGCGGCATCTCGGCATTCAAGTTCAATCAGCGCATGCTCGATCTCGACGAGGCGCACGCCTACTATCGCGTCACGCCGCGGCAGATCCTCAAGGTACTCGCGCAGGCCGTGCACGACATCGGCGTGCCGCACCCCCTGCACGTGCACGGCTGCAACCTGGGCGTGCCCGGCAACGTCGAGACGACGCTCGCGACGATGGATGCGGTCGAAGGCCTGCCGATGCACCTCACCCACATCCAGTTCCACACCTATGGAACGGAGGGCGACCGCAAGTTCTCCTCCGGCGCCGCACGCATCGCGGAGGCGATCAATGCGCGCCCGAACATCAGCGCGGACGTCGGCCAGATCCTCTTCGGGCAGACCGTCACCGCCTCCGGCGACAACATGGCGCAGTTCCGCAACGCCGGTGCGGGGAGCCCGAAGAAGTCGGTGGTGATGGACATCGAATGCGATGCCGGCTGCGGCGTGGTGCCGTTCAAGTATCGCGACCAGAACTTCGTGAATGCGCTGCAGTGGGCGATCGGACTGGAGATCTTCCTGCTCGTCGAGGACCCGTGGCGCATCTTCCTCACCACCGATCACCCGAACGGCGCGCCGTTCACGACCTATCCCCACCTGATCCGGCTGCTGATGGACAAGACGTTCCGCAACGAGAAGCTGGCCGGCCTCAATGCGGACGCGCAGAAACTGTCTCAGCTCGGCTCGCTCGAGCGCGAATACTCGCTGTACGAGATCGCGATCATGACCCGCGCCGCACCGGCGCGCACGCTGGGGCTCACCGATCGCGGCCATCTCGCCCCCGGTGCTGCCGCCGACATCACCGTCTACCGCCGCGACGGCAATCCCGAAATCATGTTCGGGAAGCCCGCCTACGTTTTCAAGGACGGCGAACTCGTCGCGCGCAATGGCGCGATCGTGAAGGTGACGTGGGGCAATACCCACGTGGTGAAGCCCGCCTACGATGCTGCCATCGAGCGGCGGATCGAGCCCTACTTCGAGCGCTACCACACCATGCGCATGGGCAACTTCAAGATTAGCGACGACGAGATGTGCGAGTGCGGACATGGGTCCCGGCTGATCCAGCACGACTGCCGGAAGCCGTGAAATGAGCAACGGGATGGCAGAACAGAGAAGACTGGGCCGCGGAAGCCGCCTGCAGATGCATTGCGCGGCCATGCACTGCATG
>JAEUMW010000337.1 GCA_016791345.1 Betaproteobacteria bacterium
GTGCACCAAGTGCGCTGAGCGCATGCACGGAACCCGTCTCGAGGTCGTGCTGCTGTGGCACATGCACCAGCCCGACTATCGGGATTACGCGACGGGCGAGTTCACCCTGCCGTGGGTCTATCTGCATGCGCTGAAGGACTACTCCGACATGGCGGCGTACCTGGAGATGCATCCGGGTATGCACGCGGTCGTGAACTTCGTCCCGATCCTGCTGGATCAGATCGAGGACTACGCCGAGCAGCTCACTTCGGGCAACCTGCGCGATCCGCTGCTACGACTGCTCGCGCGCGAGGATCTCGACCATCTGACGGACGCCGAGCGCCGACTGGTGCTCGACAGTTGCTGGCACGCCAACCACGTGCGGATGATCGAGCCGTTTCCCGTCTATCGTACGCTGAAACAGATCTTCAGCCTGGTCGAGGCACAGGGGGAAGGTGCGCTGACCTACCTCTCCGGACAGTACCTCGCGGATCTCCTCACGTGGTATCACCTCGTCTGGACCGGTGAGACGGTCCGCCGCGGCAATGCACTGGTGCCGCAACTGCTCTCGAAGGCAGAGCGCTTCACGTACGCCGACCGCTGCGCGCTGCTCGACCTCATTCGCGACACCATCTGTGGGTTGATCCCGCGATATCGAAGACTCGCGGACAGTGGCCGCGTCGAGCTTTCCTCGACCCCGCACTTCCACCCATTGGGACCGTTGTTGGTCGATTTCAGCGCTGCGCGCGACGCGCTCCCGGAAGCGATCCTCCCGATCTCGCCCTGCTATCCGGGCGGGCGTGGTCGACTGGCGTTCCACATCGCATCGGCCATCGGGAGCCACAGCGCCCGTTTTGGCTGTGCCCCGGCAGGTATCTGGCCGGCAGAGGGTGCGGTTTCACAGCCCGTGCTGGAAGAACTTGCTCGCCACGGCGTGAGATGGATCGCAACAGGCGAAGGTGTGCTCGGAAACTCGCTGCGCCGTAGCGGGCGGGAGGTCGGCTCGAAGATCGAGTCGCTGTACCGGCCGTGGCGAGTGAACGGTGCCGGCGGCGATGTGGCCTGTTTTTTTCGCGATGATCGACTTTCCGATCTGATCGGCTTCGAGTACTGCCGGTGGCACGGCTCGGACGCGGCGGGACATTTCGTCGGCGAATTGGAAGCGATCGCGCGTTCGGCAGACGGCAGGGAGATACCGATCGTATCGGTCATTCTCGACGGCGAGAATGCGTGGGAGTTCTACCCTTACAACGGGTACTACTTTCTCACGGAGCTTTACCATCGGTTGGAAACGCACCCTTTCATTCGGACGACCACGTTCGGCAAGTGGCTGGACGCGCCGCCTTCCCACGATCGAGCACGCGCGGCAACCGGAGAACTCTCCAGCTTGGCGGCCGGCAGTTGGGTATACGGGAACCTCTCAACCTGGATCGGCGCAACGGAAAAGAACCATGCCTGGGATCTGCTAGCGCAGGCCAAGCAGAGCTACGATCTCGTGATGGCGAGCGGCCGTCTCACCGAGCGCCAACAGGCGGCAGCCTCCCTGCAGCTTGCTTCGTGCGAAAGTTCCGACTGGTTCTGGTGGTTTGGCGACTACAATCCCGCACATTCCGTGGCGAGCTTCGATCGCCTCTTTCGCCAGAGCCTGACCCACCTGTATCAACTGCTTCAGCTTCCCGTTCCCGAAGCCCTCGGTCACTCGATCAGTGTCGGTGGCGGCACACCCGAAGCAGGCGGCGCGATGCGGCGATCCTCATAAGCCGCGCGCGAAACTTTTCTCGCGCTTTGTCGGTCATTCGACTACGATTGATCGATGGCATTCCGATGCCAGAACTCCCTGAGGAGCCCACCCCATGAAACGAATTCTTGCCCTCTTCGCCGTGCTCAGCCTTGCCCTGGCGTCTGCCGCCTATGCAGATGGTGCGGGTTGCTCCGACAAGGCAAAGGCCGAGAAGAACAAGAGCAGCACGCTCATCGATACGGTTGCTGAGGTGCGGTGACACCTTCAGTCGCCGCCTGAACCGGAAGCCCGTGGTTCGCCGCCGCGGGCTTTTTGTTTGGCGGTGAGCAGCCGGCCCAGCCAGAACCGGGTTCCAATCTCTGCGGGTGCTCCGGGCATGTTTCTGCACATTCTCTCCCTTACCGCACCCCTCTTCCTCCTGGTGTTGATCGGCTATGGGCTATCGAAGTGGGGCCGCTGGCCCAAGACCGCCTCCGATGCGCTGACCCGCTTTGTTTTTTCCTTGGCTGTACCCACGCTTCTGTTCCGGATGATGGCCGACTTCTCGCGATTGCCGACGCCACGGCCAGCGCTGCTCGTGGCGTTCTTCGGCAGTTGCTTCATCGTCTTCACGCTCGGTCGCCTCGTCGCTCATTTTGCATTCCGTCTCGATGCGGTTTCCCAGTCCGTGTTTGCACTGGGCGGAATTTTCTCGAACAACGTGCTCCTGGGGCTGCCGGTCGCGAAAGTGACCCTCGGGGACGAGTCGATTCCGTCGGTTTCCCTCGTGCTGATCTTCAACGCGCTGATTCTTTGGACGCTGGTCACCGTTTCCGTCGAGTGGGCACGGCACCGCGCTCCGACGTGGTCGGCAGTCGGCCGCACAGTGAAGGGGGTGGCCACCAATCCCATCGTTGCCAGCATTGTTCTGGGCACCGCTTTTGGTTTCACCGGCTTGGCACTTCCGGTGATGATCGACCAGACCCTGGTCTTGGTGGGGCAGGCGGCAGTGCCGCTGTCGTTGATTGCCCTCGGCATG
>JAEUMW010000338.1 GCA_016791345.1 Betaproteobacteria bacterium
CGTCGAGCCGGTGAACGTGAGCTTGCGCACGACCGGGCTTGCGGTCAGAACCTTGCCGATCGCTTCCGCGTCGCCCGTGACGACGTTGAGGACTCCACCCGGAATGCCCGCGCGCTCCGCCAGCACGGCGAGTGCGAGCGCGGAAAGCGGCGTCTGTTCGGCAGGCTTCACCACTATCGTGCATCCCGCGGCGAGCGCTGCACCAACCTTGCGCGTAATCATCGCCGCCGGGAAATTCCAGGGCGTGATGGCAGCACAGACACCCACCGGCTGTTTCAGCACCAGCATGCGTTTGCCATGCTGGATGACCGGCAGCGTTTCGCCGCAGACGCGCTTCGCCTCCTCGCTGAACCATTCCACGAACGATGCCGCATAGGTGACCTCCGCGCGCGCCTCGGCCAGCGGCTTGCCCTGCTCGCGCGTCATGATCATTGCCAGATCATCGCGATGCTCGAGCATGAGATCGAACCAGCGATGCAACAGGTTGGCGCGATCCTTGGCGGTATGGCCGCCCCACTCCACCCGGGCGGCATCCGCCGCGGCGATCGCACGCTGCGTCTCTGCTTCGCGCATGTCCGGAACTGCAGCGATCCGTTCGCCGTTCGCCGGATCGACCACCGCCAGCGTCCCGCCGCCATCGGCCGCTACCCACGCGCCGCCAAGATACGCTGCGCTGCGCAGCAGCGAGGAATCCCGCAACTCGATCATCGATGTCCTCCGCTTTTCCGTTGATCGATTATAGAGTTGGATCGGATTTCGGAACGCAAATTGCTGCGCCGGCAACCGCTGCGGCCGCCCCCAAAGCATCTCGCAATGCCCCTTGCGTTGCGGCCGCGCGACACAGTCTGTTTATAATCCACTCCCGTAACCGTCCTCGCCCACCACCGGATGCCGACCGTGCGACACGCCTCTGCCCCTTCCCTGCCGATTCTCACCGCGGTGCTCGTCGCCGTGGCGCTGCTCGCCGGATGTGCCACCACGAACAAGCGCGATCCACTCGAACCGATGAACCGGATGGTGTTCGCGATCAACAAGGCGGCCGACGTCGCTGTGGTGAAGCCGGTTGCTACCATCTACACACGGCTCACGCCGCAGTTCCTGCGCACCGGGATTTCCAACATGGTCGGCAACATGCGCGACGTGGTCACCGCCGTGAACAGCCTCCTGCAGTTCAAGTTCGGTCAAGCTGGCCGCGATCTCGAGCGCGTGGTGATCAACACGACCTTCGGCCTCGCAGGTTTCTTCGACTTGGCGAGCAGGGATGGTCTCACGCGCAATCGCGAGGACTTCGGTCAGACGCTTGCGGTCTGGGGCATACCGTCAGGCCCCTACCTCGTGCTGCCGCTGGCCGGACCTTCGAGTTTCCGGGATGGAGTCGGACTCGGCGTCGACATCTTCCTCTATCCGCCGACCTGGCTCATCAACGACGTGCGTGCGGCGAACATCGTCTACGGCGCAACCGTAGTGGTGCTGCGGGCTGATGCGCTCGAAGCGCAGGAATTCGTGAGCGAGGCAGCCGTCGACGAGTACTCGTTCGTGCGCGAAGCCTGGATGCAACAGCGCAAGAACCTCATCTGGGACGGCAACCCGCCACGTGAGAACCTCGACGACGACGAGGACGACGATGCCCCCGCGAAGACGGGAGACAGTGTCCCGGCAGCTGCGCCGGCCGCGGCAGAATCCGCTGCACCCGCCGAGACGCTCGACAGCGCGGAGTCCCACGAGCCGGTGACGACTTCTTCCGACGCGCCGGTCACGATCACTGCCGCACCCGCCGCCGCGCCCGTTCCGTGACGAGGCGCCGCCGACAGCGGCGCGCTACTTGAGCGGCTTGAAGCGGATGCGCTTCGGCCGCGCACCTTCCTCGCCCAGGCGCTTCCTCTTGTCCGCTTCGTATTCCTGGTAGTTGCCGTCGAAGAACACGACCCGCGAATCACCCTCGAAGGCCACGATGTGAGTCGCGATGCGATCGAGAAACCACCGGTCGTGCGAGATCACGAGCACCGTGCCGGCGAATTCCAGCAGCGCATCCTCCAGCGCCCGCAGCGTCTCCACGTCGAGATCGTTCGAGGGCTCGTCCAGGAGCAGCACGTTACCGCCTTCGAGCAGCGTCTTGGCGAGGTGCAGCCGCCCGCGCTCGCCGCCGGACAACTGACCGACGAGCTTCTGCTGGTCCGCGCCCTTCAGATTGAAGCGCCCGAGGTAGGCGCGCGACGGCATCTCGAACTTGCCGACGGTGATGAGATCGGCGCCGCCCGAGACGTTCTCCCACACGGTCTTCGCATCGTCGAGCGCCTCCCGCGTCTGCTCGACCACGGCGAGCCGCACCGTGGGGCCGATCACGATCTCGCCGCTGTCGGGCTGCTCCTTGCCTGCAAGCATGCGAAAGAGCGTCGACTTGCCCGCCCCGTTGGGACCGATGATGCCGACGATCGCCCCCGCGGGGATCTTGAACGAGACGCGATCGATCAGCAGTCGGTCGCCGTAGCCCTTGATCACGTCCTTGAGTTCGATCACCTCGTTGCCGAGGCGCTCGGCGACGGGAATGAAGATCTCCTGCGTTTCGTTCCGCTTCTGGTGCTCGTACGACGCGAGTTCCTCGAAGCGTGCGATGCGCGCCTTGCTCTTCGCCTGCCGTGCCTTGGGATTCTGTCGCACCCACTCGAGCTCGGCCTTCATCGTCTTGATGCGTGCGGCCTCCTGCTTCGCTTCGATCTCGAGGCGCTGTTCCTTCTGCTCCAGCCATGACGAATAATTGCCCTGCCACGGAATGCCGTGGCCGCGGTCGAGTTCGAGGATCCATCCCGCCGCGTTGTCGAGGAAGTAGCGATCGTGGGTGACTGCGATCACCGTGCCGGGAAACCGCTGCAGGAAGTGCTCGAGCCACTCCACGCTCTCGGCGTCGAGGTGATTCGTCGGTTCGTCCAGCAGCAGCATGTCAGGCTTCGAGAGCAGCAGGCGGCACAGCGCCACGCGCCGCTTCTCGCCACCGGAGAGCTGCGCCACCTTCGCCTCCCAGGGCGGCAGGCGCAAGGCATCCGCAGCAATTTCCAACAGATGTTCGCTGTCGCCGCCGGCCGTCGCGAGGACCGCTTCGTACTTCGCCTGTTCGCTTGCCAGTCGGTCGAAGTCCGCGTCCGGCTCCGCATAAGCGGCGTAGATCTCGTCGAGCCTGCGCTTCGCCTCCGCGACGTCGCTCATGCCCTCTTCCACCGCCTCGCGCACGCTCTGCCCGGGATCGAGGCGCGGCTCCTGCGGCAGGAAGCCGATGCGCAGACCCGACATCGGCGTCGCCTCACCGTCGAATTCGGCGTCCTCGCCCGCCATGATGCGCAGCAGCGACGACTTGCCGGAACCGTTCAACCCGAGCACGCCGATCTTGGCACCAGGGAAGAACGAGAGGGAGATGTCCTTGAGGATGACGCGCTTGGGTGGAACGACCTTGCTCACCCGGTGCATGCTGAAAACGTATTGGGCCACGGCTCGAAAAACCGGACAATGCCGGTTGCAGGATTACGGAAAAGCCGCATTATCCACGACTCGCCCGGCGCCCGGACACACCTTGCGCTGCGAGCGGGCCGGTCATGACGCAGTCCGCGGCATTGGCTACCATGGGCATGCGCCCGCGTCCGCGCCTGCCGGCCGGCCCACCCCGAGAAGGAGAATTCCAATGCGTGGCCTGATCCTGGCCGCTCTCGTTCTGTTCGCCTGTGCGTCGTCGGCGCAAACGCCGGTCGTCCCCGCCCCGATCTGGAAGGACGACTTCCAGGACATGCTGGAGCGACGTCTGATCCGCGTCGCCGTGCCTTACAGCCGCTCGCTCTACGTGAACGACGGCGGCCGCACACTGGGGCTTTCGGCGCAACTCGCGCGCGATTTCGAGCGCTATCTCAACCGCAAATACCACCAGCGACTCGGCAAGCGTCCGCTCACGGTGCGCCTCCTGCGCACGCCGTGGAACGATCTGCTCCCGGACGTCGCCGACGGCTTTGCCGACGTCGCCGCCGGCAATCTCACCGTGGCCGACAGCCAGTCGAAGCTGGTGGACTTCGTCGCGCTCGCGGACGCGAAGCCCAACCTCGAAGTCGTGCTGACCCGGGTGGACGGTCCCACGATGGACGCCGTCGAAAATCTCGCGGGCAAGAGCATCCACGTGCGCAAGTCATCGCGCTACCAGGAAAGCCTGCAGGTGTTGAACGAGCGCCTGCGCAGGGAAGGCAAGGCGCCGGTGAAGATCGTCCCGGTGCCCGAAGATCTCGATGACGAAGACATGATGGAGATGCTGAACGCCGGCATGCTCGACGTGATCGTCGTCGATGAATGGAAAGCGCGGCTGTGGGCGGGCAGGCTTCCCCGCATCCAGGTGCACGAGCAGGCCGCGGTGGGTGCCGGTGGCATCGTCGGCTGGGCGATCCGGCGTGACAATCCCGAACTGCGCGCGGAACTCGAGTCCTTCTTCGAGGATGTCGGTAAGCGCAAGTACAGGTTCGCGGGCGTCTATGCGCAGGGGCTCAGGCCGCTCCGGAACAACCTTGGCGACGCGGAGCTCAAGCGCCTGCAGGATACGCTCCCGCTCTTCCGGAAGTACGGCGAGGAATACGGCTTCGACCCGCTCCTGCTGGCGGCACAGGCCTACCAGCTGTCGCGGCTCGATCAGACGGCCGAGAGCGTCTACGGCGCCGTCGGCATCATGCAGGTGACACCGGCGGTCGGCGCCGCAATGAAGGTGGGAAACATCCGCACCGTCGAGCCCAACATCCACGCCGCTACCAAGTACATGGACCAGCTCCTCGCCCGCAATTTCGAGGACGCGGAATTATCCGAGACGAACCGCACACTGTTCGCCATCGCCAGCTATCAGGCGGGTGCGCCCGACATCGCCAGGATGCGGACCGAGGCCGAGCGGCGCGGCCTCGATCCGAATCAGTGGTTCAACAACGTCGAGATCGTGACTGCCCAGAAGCTCGGTCTGCGCACGAGCGCCTACGTGCGCGACGTCTACAAGTACTACGTGGCGTACAGGCTCGCCCTCGACGAGCGGCGCATCGTCGGCATGGGTCGCGCGACCGTCGCCACGGTAAGCCGCTAGCCTGTCTCGGTGCTCAGCCGTTGTTCCGGGGCGCGGTTGCCGGGGGCGCCGCCGGAGCCGGCGCGCTGGGCGGACGTGGATGACGTGCGCGTGCCGCCTCCACCTCCGCGACCGTGACGCGCCCGTCGTGGTCCGTGTCGATCTGATCGAAGTGTCGCGCGAGACGCGGCATTCCCTTCTCGGCCTCGCCGCGCGACAGCGTCCCGTCACCGTCGGTATCCGCGCGCTTCCAGGCGGCCTCGAAACGCTCTTTCATCTGCGCGCGGCAGCGCTCCGGATCCTGCCGGCATTGCGCCCGATGCGCCTTTATGGCGTTGCGCATTTCCTCCGGCGTGAGCTTGCCGTCGCCGTTCGCGTCGATGCTGGCAAACTGTTCGGCAAGATGCGGCGCGCCCTTCTCGGCTTCCGCCTTGCTGATGCTGCCATCGCCGTCGCTGTCGAGCTGCTTCCACCGCGACTCGAGACTGTGTCGACCGGCCGGGCCGCAGCCCCTGCCGTCGGGTTTGCCGCGGTCCGGTGTTTGCGCCTGTGCCTCGCTGCCGGGCGATACGGCCGGTGCCGCAACGGCCTGAGAAAGACCCGCCGCGCACAGCGCGACAGCGGCGAGCGTGGCTGACAATCTTGCTTTCATGATGATCTCCAGTGGGTTTTCGCGGTCGATTGCGGTGGCCGCTCGCTTCGGATAACGGCAACGCCGACACCGCGTTGACGCATGGTACGGATCCGGTGTAAGTGCGTTGTTTCCGCCTGCCGCGGTCTGTAACAGATTGTTTCAGTTCCGCTCAGCATTGAGGGATCGTTACAGATGAGGTGCGCGAGGCGAGCGCCGCAGCTAGCATGGGCAGCATCTCAAGATCGCAACACGCCACGATGTCCGAGCGAAGAAAGCGGGTGCTGGTAGTGGACGACGATGCACGTCTGCGCGAACTCCTCCATCGCTATCTCGGCGAGCAGGGCTTCGAGGTTGTGGTGGCAGCAGACGCGGTGATGCTCGGGAAGGTGCTCGCCCGGGAGTCGGTCGACATCGTCATCCTCGATCTCATGCTGCCCGGCGAGGACGGGCTTTCGGTGTGCCGACGCCTGCGCGGCACCGGGCAGACGGTCCCGATCATCATGCTGACGGCGAAGGGCGACGACGTCGACCGCATCCTCGGACTGGAGATGGGCGCCGACGACTATCTGCCGAAGCCGTTCAACCCGCGCGAACTCGTGGCGCGCATCCACGCCGTGCTGCGGCGACAACCACCGCCGATGCATCCCGGGGCACCGCGCGCCGATGAGCCGGCCATCGTCTTCGGCCCCTTCGTCCTCGATCTGGCGACACGCACACTGCGCCGCGATGACGAAGCCATTGCGCTGACGACCGGCGAGTTCGCGCTGCTGCGCGCGCTTGCGACACATCCACGGCAGCCGCTGTCGCGCGAGAAGTTGATGGAGCTTGCGCGCGGTCGCGAGCTGGAGGCGTTCGAGCGCAGCATCGACGTGCAGATATCGCGGCTGCGCCGGCTGATCGAGGAGGACACCGCTCACCCGCGCCACATCCAGACTGTCTGGGGATTCGGGTACGTGTTCGTGCCCGACGGCGAAGCGCCGGGAAACGGGAAGCGCTAGAGGATGTCGCTGCTGCCGCGCTCACTGCTCTGGCGCACGGTGCTGGTGCTGGCGCTCTTACTGATTGCGAGTCAGCTCGTGCTGTTTCAGGTCTTCCGCCTCTCGGACCGCGGTCCCCGTGCGCTGCAACTCGCCGAGCAGATCGCCGGCGTGGTGAACCTGGCTCGCGCCGCGCTCGCCACACCCAACCTCGCCGAGCGCCGGGCGTTGCTGGATGCACTCTCACAGCGGGAGGGCATCAGCGTGCACACGGATGCGCCGCCTGATCCGCCGGAGCACCCGTCGCTGGAGGAACGTCCGGTGCTCCCTCTGCTGCGGCCGGAAGTGTCCCGTCTCATCGGTGAGCCCGCGCGAATAGAGTTCCGGGGACGTCCCACCGCGACCCTCTGGGTCGCCTTCCAGAGCGGGGGCGAGCGCTACTGGGTGTCGATTCCGCGCGCGCGGATCCGCGAGCGCCCCTTCCCGTGGCACTGGGTGGCATGGATCGGCGTCGTGTTTGCGCTCTCGCTCGCGGGAGCGGCACTCATCATCGCGCGCATCAACCAGCCGCTGCGCACGCTCGCAGCGGCGGCCGCGAAGATCGGGCGCCGCGAGCCGGTGCCGCCCCTGTCGGAGCAGGGTCCAACCGAGATCCGGGCGCTCGCGCGCGCGTTCAACGAGATGTCGGCCGACCTTTCGCGCATCGACGCTGACCGCGCGCTGCTGCTTGCCGGGGTGTCACACGACCTGCGCACCCCCCTGGCGCGATTGCGTCTCGCACTCGAGATGGTGGGCACGCGCGATCCGCAACTCAAGGCAGACATGGTGCAGGACATCGAGGACATGGATGCAGCTATCGGTCAATTCCTGGACTTCGCGCGCGACGAAAGCGCAGAACCGCCGACCCCCGGTGCGGATCTGAACGCGGTCGTGCAGCACGTCGCGGCCCGCAGAAGGCTGCCGGATTGCCCGGCACCGCGACTGGAACTCGGCGCCGTGCCGGCGCTTTCCCTGCGTTTGCGGGCGATCGAGCGCCTGATCGTCAACCTCGTCGAGAACGCGCTGCGGCATGGCGGCGGTGACGTGGTGATCGCCACGCGCCGCACGGGCGACAGCGTGATCCTGGCCGTGCTCGATCGCGGCCCGGGAATCCCGTCGACCGAAGTCGAGCGGCTGCTGCAGCCCTTCACGCGCCTCAACGCAGCGCGCAGCACCCCGGGCGCCGGCCTGGGGCTCGCGATCGCCGACCGCATCGCGCGGCTGCACGGCGGTCGCATCGAACTCCTTCCCCGCCCCGGCGGCGGCACGGAAGCACGCGTGACATTCCCCGCCGCCACCGGCGGCGTCGCGCTCGGCGAGGCGGGCTATAATCAGGCGGAGCGCACAGTCACAAGGGAGGACCCAGAATGACCACGACGTGGATACTGGTGGCCAACGCAGCCGCGGCGAGACTTTACGCCAACGAAGGGCCCAAGAAAGGGCTGCGCAAGATCCGGGAGTTCGCTCACCCGGCGAGCCGGGAAAAGGGATCGCAGCTCGTGAGCGATCGGCCCGGACACTTTCAGAGCAACGGCAACGGGCACGGTGCCTACATCTCCGGGCACGCGCCGAAAGAGGTGGAAGCGGAGAACTTCGCCGTGGAGTTGTGCAAGGCCCTCGATCACGGTCGCACGAGCAACGCCTATCAACGCCTCATCCTGGTGTCGGCGCCGGGATTTCTGGGGCTGATCAAGGGGCACCTGAGCCACCATGTGAAGCAACTCGTCTCCGAGATCTTCGAGAAGGACTACACCAAGATCGATGAGCGCGCCCTTGCGGGGCATCTCGAGACCTGCATCTATCTCTGACGCAAGCCGCCAGATCACCTCGGCCGGGCTCGTCCAGTCGGCCTAGTCCGACCCGAAGACGGTGCAGGTGCGTTCGAATTCCTTTTGGAAATCAGGGGAAGAGAACGAATCTCTCAAATTGTCAGATTTGCTTTTGAAGCACAGCCGTGCCATTAATCAGGGCGGCGAGGCGAGCGCAGCGGGTCGATTATGACGCAAGGTGCATAACCACCGGCCCGCGAGAGGAATCGGGCTAGCCTGGCCAGCTCACAAGAAAAAGGTGGAAGGCGCGTGCACCAAACGATCGATGGAAGCGGTCCGGACAGACGCCGGTCCAGTGGCGTCGTTCGCGAAGGGCGAGCGGTCGCATCCCGCAGGGCCGATGCAACGGCGCTACGGCACGTTCGCCTGAACGCGACTGCAGCATTTCCTTGCCCGACGGACCGGAGTGCCTGATGGAGCGCTCCGCGCCGCGGCTTGCCAAGTTCACGCCGCCGGTCGCTGCCGACCTGGTCGCGCGACCCCAGCTCTTTGCGCGGCTCGACCGTGCCGGCAAGCACACGGCGATCTGGGTGACCGGACCGGCGGGGGCCGGCAAGACGGCGCTGGTCGCGTCGTGGCTCGCAGTCGGCGGCCATCGCTACGTGTGGTACTGCCTGGATGAAAGCGACGCAGAACCCGCCACCTTCTTCCGCAATCTCGAAATCGCGGCGAATCTCGATGCAGATACGGCAAGTACCATCCCCCGGTTCAGCAACGAGGCTCTGCCTGCGCTCGATATCTTCGCACGGCATTACTTCGAGGCTCTTTTCGGACTCTGGGATCCGCCGTGGATCCTCGTGCTCGACGATTTTGCGAAAGTGGCCTCGAGTCCCGCGCTGCAGACGATCATCGAGGCCGCGCTGAAGAGCATGACGCTTGGCGGCACGCTTCTCACCCTGAGCCGCGAGGAACCGTCGGCGCGGTTCGCGCGCTGGCAGGCGAGCCGCGAGCTGTGCGTCATCGGCTGGAACGAGCTCAGGTTGACCGACGCGGACGGCGCAGCGCTGGTGCGGCGCTGGGGCTACGATGCCGAGGAGATGAAGCCCCTCATCGAAGCCTCTGGCGGATGGCCGGCCGGACTCACCTTGATGCTGAGTGCATTCAAGGAGGGAACTCCCCTGCCGCAGGCGGGATCGCTTCCGCCACCGATCCTGTTCGACTTCTTTGCCCAAGAGAGCTTCGAGAAGGCCACGCCCGCCCAGCGTAGTTTCCTGCTGCGTACCGCGTTCCTGCCGCACACGACCGCCGCGCTCGCGGCGCGCGTCTCCGGAGAGGCGGATGCGGGCACCGTTCTCTCGGAGCTTCACCGCCGGAACATGTTCACCGAGCGCCGCGGCAGCAACGACGGTGCGTATGAATACCATCCGCTGTACCGCCGTTTCCTGATCGAGCGGGCGCGCGCCAAATGGCCACCCGACGAGTTCCGGCACCGGCGACGCGAGGCCGCCGTGCTGCTGGAAGAGAACGGACAGATCGAGGCAGCCGCCGAGCTCTACATCGACGGCGGTGACTGGAATGATCTGGCACAACTCATTCGCCGCCATGCGTGGCGGCTCGTCGTCCAGGCGCGACACCGGACGCTCTCATCGTGGCTGGGAGCGATGCCGGAAGCCGTCGTGGCAGGCTCACCCTGGCTTTCGCTGCGCAAGGGCAACTGCGAGCTCCTGCGCGATCCTGCGTGCGGTTATGAGTGGCTCGAGCGCGCATATGCCCGCTTCAAGGAAGAAGACGATCCCATAGGGCTTTACGTGACCTGGTCGGCGGTCATGGAAAGCTTCACGCTGCAATGGGCTTCCTTCACCGAGGTCGATCGGTGGATCACCGAACTCGAAGAGTTGCGCAGGCGCCACCCCGATTATCCGAGCACCGATATCGAGGTGCGCGTGCTCAACGGCGGGGTTGCCATCATGGTACGCAGGCTCGATCACCCGATACTGCGGCAGTGGTCGAAGCGCGCGCACGAGCTGATCCAGGTGCTGCCGGATCCGCACCAGCGCGCGCAGCTCGCAACCTTTGCCATGATGTACGCCCTGTGGCGTGGTGACCTCCGGGGCGCCCGCGTGATCCGCGCCGAGATAGAGGCCGTGTCTGCGACGCGCGGTGTCGCACCGCTCACGGCACAGCAGTGCCTGATGTGGGAAATCATCCAGGACGTGCTCGACGCGAACGTCGGGCATGCCCTGGAGGTCACGCAAAAGGCGCTTGCACTCGCCGAGAGGAGCGGGGTACATGTGCTCGACGTCTGGCACTGCTACCACGCGGCCAACGCCGCCCTGGTGGCCGGCGACGTCACGCTCGCGGAACAGTATGCCGATCGGATGCAGACCGCCTTGACCCCGACGCAGTTCATGAACAAGGTCAAGTATCAGTATCTGCGTGCCGCGATTCTGCTCCACCGCGGCGAGGTGCGGCGCGCGGTGGACTTGGCCGAGGAGTATCTGCCGCTCGCCGATGCTCTCGGCTCTGCGGTGCGCGGCGCGATGTTCCGCGTGCAGCTCGGGTTCACCCTGATCGCCGACGGTGAGCACGTCCGCGCCCGTGACATGCTGGCCCAAGCGCTCAAGCTCGCAGAATCGACGGGGAGTGCACTCGTGCGCTTTACCGCCCTGTGCGCCCTCGCCCGCTCGCTGCTTGCCAATGGTGAACATGAAGCGGGTCTCACCACGCTGCAGCGCGCCTTCGCGCTCGGCGCCGAGCAGGACTACATGACGCTCTATCCGGTCGCCGCACCGGGCGTCATGGCCCAGCTGTGCAGCCGGGCCCTCGACGCCGGAATCGAACCCGACTACGTGCGGCGCCTGATCACCCGACTCGGCCTCACCCCGACCTCACCGACGGTGCAGGAGTGGCCGTGGCCGGTGCGCATCTACACCCTCGGACGCTTCGCGGTCGAACGTCACGGCAAGGCCTTGCGTTCCTCCGGCAAGGCTCAGCACAAGCCCCTCGACCTGCTCAAGGCGCTCATCGCACTCGGTCGGGAGGTCAATACGCGCCAGATTACCGAGGCGCTGTGGCCGGACGCCGACGGCGACGCCGCACAGGGGGCGTTCGATGCCACGTTGCACCGTCTGCGCCGGTTGATCGATGTCGAAAATGCGGTCCTCCTTAAAGACGGCAAGCTCAGCTTGAACGACCAGATCTGCTGGGTCGATGCCTGGGCCTTCGAACAGGCATGCCGACAGGAGGACGGCACGGAGATCTCGACCGAAACTCTCGGTGTCCCCTGCGACGCGCGCTTCATCCGCAGGCTTTACCGCGGCGCGTTCATGGCGACCGAGGACGATCAGCCGTGGATGCTGCAGGCACGCGAACGGCTACGCGCGCTGTTCCGCCGCCGCGTCATGGCGATCGGTCAGGCGCTGGAGCAACGCTATCAGTGGGACCAGGCGATCGACCTCTACCAGCACGCGCTCGACATCGACCCCTTGGCGGAGGAGGCCTACCAGCGCCTCATGCTGGCACAGCGGGAACTCGGTCGGCTCGCCGACGCGCTCGACATTTACCGGCGCTGCCGCGAGACGCTCTCGCACTCGCTCGGCATACGTCCTTCGGCGACGACGGAAGCGATCCTGCGCAGTCTGCGCGACCTGCCCTGATACCCGACGCGGATATGCGATATACATGTCCGCGTGAGATTTTCAGACACCGAAATACGTAAGGGATTCGTAAGTACTGCACCGGTAGACTTCCATCCAGCTGCGGAAAACACGTACTACCCCTCGGGAAAAACTGGACGCGATTTTCCCAACCGCGAATCTCCTGGCGCGGGCTTTAACGTTTTCCGCAGCTTTTTTCCCCTCCGCAACGACCCTCTGTTTCCGTGTTTGCCATCGCGTCGTCATCAGGCGAGGCACTTTGGTGCGGCGTGAGCGGCCAGCGCCCGGCGACCCGATAGCGCGAACCCCCCGGTCCGAGCTGCGATTCGACCAGGACGAAGTCCCTGACTTCCCATGAGAACCTCCCGCATGGAGCTGCTGCCGGTTGCCCGGCGTCGCGGATCAGGGTGACATGCGGAAAGTACGACCGCGCCTCGATCTCCAATCCGGCCCCAGGCAGGCTCTCCGCCAGTTCTCGTGCCAGCGTCGCGAGACTCTCCGGAATCCTGCCCGGTGCCGCCCACACCAGGCGCTTCCGCGGCCAGTAACCGGGTGCGTCGAAATCGAGGGTGAAGGCCGGAACCGTGAGCCTTCCGGCGAGCGCGCGCACCATCGGCAGCTGCCCGAGCGGCACTTTGCCAAGAAACGCGAGTGTCACGTGCAACTGCTCGTCGCGCGTGCGTCGACCGCCGCAGCTTCGATGCAGGTCGGCCGCCCAGCGGCCCAGATGCGCGCGCGCTGCGGCGTCCGGCCACAGCGCGAAGAAGAGCCGAACGTGCGCCGTGTCAGCGATGGGGCGAGATCCCATCTCCGGGCTGGGTTCTATTCGACCCAGATCTCGGCAATGAGGGCGGCCGCTTCTGCGACGATCCCTTCGCCGCGGCCGATGAAGCCGAGCCGCTCGGCGGTCTTCGCCTTCACGTTGACGGCATTCGCGGGAACCGCGAGATCGGCAGCGATGTTCTCGACCATTGCCGGGATGTAGCGCGCGAGGCGCGGCGTTTCCGTGATGACCGTGGAGTCGACGTTGACCACGCGGAAACCGTGCTCGGCGAGTAGTCGCGCTGTCTCGCGCAGGAGCACGCGGCTGTCGACACCGCGGTAGCGCGGATCGGTATCCGGAAAATGACGTCCGATATCGCCCAGCGCCGCCGCCCCGAGCAGCGCGTCGGTCACCGCGTGCAGCAGGACGTCGGCATCGGAGTGGCCGGCCAGACCACGGTCGAACGGTATCTCGACCCCACCGATGACGAGGCGCCGACCCGCGACCAGCGCATGCACGTCGAAACCCTGGCCGACTCTCATCATCGCAGCGCCGTCTTCAGGATGAGCTCAGCGAGCGCGAGATCCTGCGGATAGGTGACCTTGAGGTTGCGGCTGTCGCCCATGACGAGCCGCGGCCGGTGACCCAGATGCTCGATGGCCGATGCCTCGTCCGTCACCACGGCGTCGGTGCCGGCGTGGCTCAAGGCGTCCACGAGCAACCGGTAGCGAAACATCTGCGGTGTCTGCGCCTGCCACAGGTCGGCGCGCGACTCGGTCCGCAGCACGCGCCCGTCGGCATCGCCGCGCTTGAGCGTGTCCGCCACCGGCAGTGCCAGCAGACCGCCCACTGCATCGTCGTCGACCTCCTGCTTCAGTCTCTGCAGGAGCTCGCCGTCGATGCACGGCCGCGCCGCATCGTGCACGAGCACCCAGTCGTCATCGGCGACCTCGCCCGCCATCGCCCGCAGGCCGGCAAGCACGCTGGCGGCACGCGTCTCGCCGCCGCAGTGCAGTGCGACCAGGCGTGCGCCAAGGGCACGCCAGTCCTGGCGGCGGTAACGTTCGTCCGTCGGCGACAGCACGAGAAAAACGCGTGCGATGAAGCCCGCATCGACCAGCGGCCGCACCGCGTGGTAGAGCAGCGAGTGATCCAGCAGCGGCAGATACTGCTTCGGGAGTGTTCCGCCCATGCGGGCGCCGTAGCCCGCCGCGGGAACCAGTGCGAAATAGCGGCTCACGTCTATCGCCGATCGAAAGCGCGCCATTATCGGCCGGCTCTCCGGCCGCTCGCAACCTTTTGTAACCCGCCCGGATCATCGCTCGCGAGCACCGGCCGCTCCGATCCCCTTGCCCGCTGCGTTATCATGGAATCGCCCGCACCGTCCGCATGTCGGCGCCTGGAGGCAAGAGAAGACGCCGTGAAGCCGCTTACCCCCGATCAACTGGTTCGGCGCTGCGACCCCGCCTCGTTCCCCTTCGAAACCACGGCCGAACTGCCGGACGTGGACGCGTTCTTCGGTCAGCAGCGGGCCGTCGACGCCGTGCGCTTCGGGATCGGGATGCGCCACGAGGGCTTCAACCTCTACGTGATGGGCCCGCCGGGGATTGGCAAGCAGACCCTCGTCGAGCGCTGTCTGGCGGCGGAGGCTGCACATCGACCTGCCCCCTCGGACTGGTGCTATGTCATGAACTTCGCGGATGCACGCAGGCCGCGGGCGCTGCGGCTGCCAGCGGGGCGCGGTGAGGGTCTGCGCCGTGACATGGCGGATTTCGTGGACGAACTGAAGGCGGCGATCCCGGCGATCTTCGCGAGCGAGGAGTACCGCACTCGCCGCGAAGCGATCGACCAGACCTACGCCGAACGCGAGCAGACGTCTTTCCGGGCGCTCGGCGAGGAGGCGCAGAAGCTCGGTATCGCCGTGCTGCGCACGCCGGGCGGCTTCACGCTCGCGCCGCTCAAGGACGGCGAGGTGATCGATGCGGACGCGTACGAAAAGCTGCCGGAGGATGAAAAGGCGATCAGCGACGCGCATCTCGCCGACCTTCAGGAGCGTCTGCACAGATTTCTTGCCGG
Organism: Betaproteobacteria bacterium; assembly: GCA_016791345.1. Lineage (NCBI taxonomy): Bacteria > Pseudomonadati > Pseudomonadota > Betaproteobacteria > Betaproteobacteria bacterium. The sequence continues at coordinate 14,983 of JAEUMW010000338.1, forward strand.
TCTGCCTCGCTGGGGGCGCGAGCACCGCGAGCACATCCGGACACTCAACCAGGAGTTTGCGCGGCATGCGGTGGATCACGTCATCGACGATGTCCGATCCGCTTTCCGGGACCTGCCGCAGGTACTGGAGTACCTCGACCAGGTCCGCGCCGACATCGTCGACAACGCGGAATTCTTCCTCAAGGCGGAAGTGCCCGCCCCGCAGCCCGGAACGGGAGCCGATCCGGCAAGCATACTGCGGCGCTATCAGGTCAACCTCATCATCGACCACGGCGGCGCACAGGGTCCTCCGGTCGTGCTGCTCGACCATTGCGCACTGCCCGATCTCGTGGGCCGGGTCGAGCACGTCGCCCAGCTTGGCGCGCTCGTCACGGACTTCTCTCTGATCAAGGCGGGCGCCCTGCATCGTGCCCACGGCGGCTATCTGCTGCTCGATGTCGTGAAACTGCTGACGCAGCCCTTCGCATGGGAGGCGTTGAAGCGCTGCCTGCGCAGCGGCAAGGTCCACATCGATGCGCTGGCCGATCACTGGGGATTGGCACCGACCGTTTCGCTGGAGCCGGAGCCGCTGCCGCTCGACGCGAAGATCGTCCTGTTCGGTGACCGCCTCTTCTATTACCTGCTGCACGAGTACGACCCCGACTTCCGCGAGCTCTTCAAGGTGCAGGCGGACTTCTCCGAGCGCATTCCCCGCACCGCGGAAGGCATCGAGTTCTACGCCCGGTTCGCCGCCACGGTCGGCCGGCGCGACGGGCTGGTTCCTCTTGACCGCAGTGCCGTTGCCGGGCTGGTCGAATACGGCGCCCGCCGCAGCGAAGACGGCCAGAAGCTTTCGACGCACCTCCAGGATCTCGCCGATCTGCTGCGCGAAATCGACTACTGGGCGCGCGCCGCGGGCAAGTCGATCGCCGGACGCGACGAGGTCGAGCGCGCCATCACCGCCCGCATGGCCCGGGCGGACCGTCTGCGCGACGAAGTCCACGACGCCATCCTCCGCGACATCCTCGTCATCGATTCGACAGGCATGCGGGTGGCTCAGGTCAACGGCCTGTCGGTGCTGCGCCTGGGCGATTTCGAGTTCGCCGAGCCCACCCGTATCACCGCGACGGTACGCCTGGGCGAGGGAGACGTCCTCGACATTCAGCGCGAAGTGGAGATGGGCGGCGCCCTCCACTCCAAGGGGGTCATGATTCTCGCCTCCTTCCTGGGCGCGCGCTTCGCCCGCACGGCACCCCTCTCGCTCGCGGCGAGCCTCGTCTTCGAACAGACGTACGATTCTGTCGAAGGCGATAGCGCCTCGCTGGCCGAACTCTGTGCGCTGCTGTCGGCGCTCGCGGAAGTGCCGCTGCGGCAGTCGCTCGCCGTCACCGGATCCATCGACCAGCACGGCCGGGTGCAGGCAATCGGCGCCGTCAACGAGAAGATCGAGGGCTTCTTCGATCTTTGCGCGAAGCGTGGCCTCACCGGCGCGGAGGGCGTTCTGATCCCGGCGGCGAACGTCGATCAGTTGATGCTGCGCCAGGACGTCGTCGACGCCGCGCGCGAGGGCCGCTTCGCGGTCTATGCAGTAGCCACCGTCGACGAGGCCATCGAGCTCCTCACCGGCCTGCCGGCAGGCGCGCCCGACGCCCGCGGCGTGATGGCCGAGCACGGCATCAACGCCCGGGTGCAGACGCGGCTGCACGAGTTCTCCCTGGTGCGGCGCGATTTCGGGCGTCGCGGCAAGCATCGCTTCATGCGCCACCACGACTGATGCCGTTTGCGACCCTCGCCGGCGCGCGCAGGAAATTTCCGGGATGCACTCTTGATTCACCCGGCGCCGGCCCCACTCCGTTTACTAGAATTAGAGGAGGAGGTTCCTTCATGACTGCGATTCGCCCAACCGCGGTAGCCGGTTTCTTCTACCCGGCAGAGGCCGGTACGCTCGCCCGCGATGTGGAGACGATGCTGGCTGCGGTGCAGCCGGACGCCGGCACCTGTGGCGTGCCGAAGGCGATCATCGCCCCCCACGCCGGCTACGTGTACTCGGGCCCCATTGCCGCCAGCGCCTACGCACGCTTGCGCCCGGCACGCGAGCGGATCCGCCGCGTGGTCCTGCTCGGCCCGACACATCGCACGCCGGTGCGCGGGCTCGCCATCCCCGCCGCCACCGCGTTTTCGACCCCGCTCGGCCCGGTTGCCGTGGACCGCGCAGCGCTCGCATCGATTGCCGATCTGCCGCAGGTGATCGTGAGCGACAGCGCCCATGCGCTCGAACATTCGCTGGAGGTCCATCTGCCGTTCCTGCAGCGCGTGCTGGAATGCTTCTCCGTCGCGCCCTTCGCCGTCGGGCGGGCGTCCGCGGCCGAGGTTGCCGAAGTGCTCGATTGCCTGTGGGGCGGCGAGGAGACACTGATCGTCGTGAGTTCCGATCTCTCTCACTACCTGCCCTATGCCGTCGCCCGCGAGGCCGACCGCCAGACCGTGGATGCGATCCTCGGCCTCGATGCCGTGATCGACCATGAGCACGCGTGCGGCGGCACACCGGTGAACGGCTTGCTGCTCGCTGCCCGGCGTCACGGCCTGCGGGCGCACCTGCTCGATCTGCGCAACTCCGGTGACACGGCGGGCGACCGCGGCCGCGTCGTCGGCTATTGCAGTGTCGCGTTCGAGGAGGCACCGGCGTGACGCAGGGGCGAAGCGTCGTCCTGCTCGCGATCGCCCGGGCGGCGATCGCCAACGAGCTGGGCAGCGCGGTCAGTGCATGTGAAGACGCCCCCTGGCTCGCGACGCCGGGCGCCACGTTCGTCACCTTGAGAAAGCACGGCGCGCTGCGCGGCTGCATCGGCAGCCTGGAAGCGTATCGGCCGCTGCTCGTCGACCTGAAGGCGAATGCGCTCGCGGCCGCATTTCGCGATCCGCGCTTCGCTCCCCTGCAGCGCGACGAGCTTGGTGAGGTGCGCATCGAGGTGTCGCTGCTCTCCCTGCTGCAGCCGATCGAATGCACGAGTGAGGCGGACGCGCTCGCGCGTCTCAAACCCTTCGAGGACGGGGTGGTGCTGCAGTGCGGCGCCGCGCACGGCACCTTCCTGCCCCAGGTGTGGGCGGACCTGCCGGAACCGGCGCTCTTCCTGCGCGAGCTCAAGCGCAAGGCCGGCCTGCCGGCGTCGTTCTGGGAAAGCGGCATTCGGCTCTCGCGCTACAGCGTCGCCAAGTACGCCGAAGACGACGTGGCGGTGGCACCCCTACCCGCATGAGCGACGCATACCCCGGGCGGTGGTGGCACCCCCTGGCCGACGGCCGCATCCAGTGCGACCTGTGTCCGCGCGACTGCCGGCTGCACGAAGGCCAGCGCGGCGCGTGCTTCGTGCGCGCCATGGAAGACGGGCGCATGGTGCTCACGACCTATGGCCGCTCCTCGGGCTTTTGCGTCGATCCGATCGAGAAGAAGCCGCTCAACCACTTCCATCCCGGCAGCGCCATCCTCTCCTTCGGCACCGCGGGCTGCAATCTCGCGTGCAAGTTCTGTCAGAACTGGGACATCTCGAAATCGAAGGACATGGACCGGCTCGCCGACCAGGCCTCGCCCGAGGCGATCGCCCGCGCCGCCGTCGAATACGACTGCCGTAGCGTCGCCTTCACGTACAACGACCCGGTGATCTTCGCCGAGTACGCCATGGACGTCGCGGACGCCTGTCACGAGCAGGGGATCCAGACCGTGGCAGTCACTGCGGGGTACATGCACGCCGCGCCGCGGCGCGAGTTCTACGCCAAGATGGACGCGGCGAACGTCGACCTGAAAGCGTTCACGGACGACTTCTATTTCAGGCTGACGGGTGCACATCTGCAGCCGGTGCTCGACACGCTGACCTATCTCAGGCACGAAACCCGGGTCTGGTTCGAGATCACGACACTGCTCATCCCGGGTCGCAACGACTCCAACACGGAAATCCGGGCGGCGTGCCAGTGGATCATGAAGGAGCTCGGGCCCGACGTGCCATTGCACTTCAGCGCCTTCCATCCCGACTACAAGATGGGAGACGTGCCGCCGACACCCCCCTCCACGCTGACGCGGGCGCGCCACATCGCGCTCGAAGAAGGGCTGCATTACGTCTACACGGGCAACGTGCACGACCTCGACGGCGGCACGACGAACTGCCCGACCTGTGCGCTGCCGCTGATCGGGCGCGACTGGTATCGCATCGCAGCCTATCGTCTCACGCCGGACGGTCGCTGCCCCGACTGTGGAACCGCCATTGCCGGCCGCTTCGGAGCGTTCGAGCAGCCGTTCGGGCACCGCCGCATTCCGGTTGCGATCGGTCGCGCACGCAAGGCCTGTTGAGGCACCCGCCGATGGCGCTGCGGCGCTGCGGATCCACTGCAGCCTGATCGCGCCGCGTGCGCCGCAACCGGACGGGCGCCAGTGGTAGACTTCGGACTTGCCCACACCGGAATCGAACGATTGTCTCAGCCTCTCGCCTCGGCCGAATCGTGCACCATCCCCTGCAACCTCTGCGGCTCGCAGAGCGTGGATGTCGTCTCGACCCTGGATCGCGATCGCAAGCCCTTGCGCACCGTCATCTGCCGCAGCTGCGGACTGGTCTGGAGCGACCCGCGGCCGGTGGACGCGCGCAGCTTCTACGAGCATGAGTACCGCGTGCAGTTCAAGGGGGCGTTCAACCCCAAGCCCAAGCACGTCTACCGCGGTGGCTTGGTGGCGATCGACCGCTACGAGAAGATCAGGAGCTATCTCACCGGGCGCAATACGCTGCTCGACATCGGATCGGGCGCCGGCGAGTTCCTCTATCTGATGACGCGCGCCGGCTTCAAGGGCGTCGGTGTCGAGCCCAACCTCGGCTATGGCGGCTACTCGCGCGACGAGTACGGCATCGAAGTGCTGCCTGGCTTCGCGCAGGACCACCAGTTTTCCGATGCGAGCTTCGACACGATCACCATGTGGCACGTGCTCGAACACACCGAGGATCCGCTGACGAACATCAGGCTCGTCAAGCGCTGGCTCAAACCCGATGGTCTGCTCGTGATCGAGGTGCCGAACGTCGAGGCCACCTGCCTGGCACCCATCCATCGCTTTCACATCGACCACCTCTACAACTTCAACCGCGAGAACCTGGCCGCCATCGGCGAGAAGGCCGGCTTGCACTGCGCCGAGGTCCGGCTCTCCCACGACAACGGCAACCTCACGGCGTTCTACCTCGAGAAAGGCGATGCGCCGCGCCAGGACTGCCGGATCCCGGGCAACTACGAGCGCATCGCCAGCGCGATTCGCGCGCACACCCCGCTCATGCATTACACGCAGGCCTACCCCTATCAGCGCTTTGTCGGGCGCATGCATCGCATCGTGGACGAGAAGCGGGCGGAACGGGAGTTCTCCGGCGGCCGCCGCTGCCTGGACGATCTCTTCGCCCGGGTCATTCCCCCGCACTGATTCCCGCTCTGGCACCCTTCCTGCACGTCCCGTCGCCGACCCGCAGCAGCGTACGCAGACAGGCATCCAACGCCGAATCGTCGTGCACGCTGCCGAAGTCGCGACAGTTCACAGCAGGAACGGGGGTTACGATGGGGATGAGGAGTTCCGATCTCGAACGCACGCTGCACCGCCTCGCGCTGGTGGAACGCCGTCTGGACCGCCTGGAAGCGATGCTGCGAGAGCGGCCGCCCGCGAGTGACTCGACCCACTCCGACACGCACGGCGGCGATACCGTCTTCCTCGGCACGGAGCACGCCCTCGAATTCCCGGAGATCCGACTGCACCTCACCGAGCCGCCGCCGGCCTCACCCGCCAGGCAATCCGCCCCGACGATCTGTGAGGCACGCGCCGCGGTCGAAGCCTATCCGCATCTGCTGCAGCCCCTCACCACGCTGTGGGGGCATCCCGAATTCGATCGCTACGTGAGCCGGTTGCTCGTCGACGACCGCGGCGGCCGCAAGGGCTTCGCCGCCGAGGTGGTCGAGGAACTCCTCTTCCTCGCACAGCTCAACCACGAGTTCTGCCCGAACTGGGGCCCGCGCGATCCCTGGGCGGACTCGCAGTTCATCGGCGACCGCCTCTAGCGCGGCGGCGCCGTCTCGGCTCTCCGCGGACGCGTGCCGCGCGGGACAACGACAGCCCGCCTTCCCGCTTCCGTCGGCGGTTTGCGGATCCCTGCCGGTCCGCAACCCGGGCCCGAAGCTCCACGATCCTGTCCGCGATCGCCTGTGCCACTGACTTGACCTCGCGCTCGGGCGCGCCCTTCTCCAGCACGAACTTAGCGCCGACGATGTAAGGGTTGCGCGACAGCAACCCGCTCGGCAACCGATCGGGATCGGTCGCCGTACCCAGGATCACGAAGGGGGCGTCGGGCTGATCGGCGAGATCGCTCACGGCCACCTGCACCTCCATCCGCGGCGCGCCGGCACCGAAGCCGACCACCGTGCGCCTCACCGCACTGCCCTCGGCAGCCTCGGTGAACACCCCGCGCACGAGCCATCCCGACGCTGGCAGCGGAGTGCCCGATACGAGCCGCCGCGCCGGCACGCCAGCCCGATTCAGATCGTCGATGAGCGATCGGGCCGTGAGATCGACGATCGCCGCCGCCTGTTCCGCGGGATCGCGGCTCTGTCCGGGCAGTTCCAGCAGCCGCGGACGGTCGCTGCCGGCCTCCTGCGCCTGCGTATCGAGCCGGAAATCCGCGACGTAGACCACGCGCGGCACCGACACCTCGGGGTGCGGCGTGCCGCCTTGCTGCGCCACGTGCGTACTCCCCAGCACCGCATCGCGCACCGGACCGCGCCGCTGCGCGCAACTGGACGACACCAAGACGGCTAGCAACATGATGACGACGAGCAATGGTCGACTCAAGATTGTCCTCCTTCGTGGCATATACCGGAGCTCGCTTCGCACCCGCGTGCCAACCGGCGGGCGATCAGCCGAATAGCCTATCGGTGCAGATTTCCCCTCGATGGCCTATCGGTCAAATGGGGGATTTCAGACAACGTACTCCGATGACATAGTTTATTCTGTACCCTGGCGTTTCAGGTGGTACGAGCACGCCGACGCGGCTCCCAATAACGACGAACGAGGAGGCCCCATGCCACGCAAGACTGTCGCGATCGGAAACGAATCCATCGTCCTCGACGCCCGCCCCGATCGGCTCGATCTGCGCGACCGTCCGTACCAGCCGCTGCTCGGCAATCTCCCGTCGCAGCACCCGACGGACGAAGAGGTCGCGCAGTGGCTGCCTCAGTATGCCGAGTTGGGACTGATCCTCGATCAGGGCGCCGAAGGTGCCTGCACCGGCTTTGGCCTGGCAGCGGTGATCAACTATCTGCGCTTCCGGCGCGCCGCACACACAAAGAATGCCGCAGGGCTCATCCGCGTCAGTCCGGCGATGCTGTATCAACTCGCCCGGCTCTACGACGAGTGGCCGGGCGAAGACTACGAAGGGTCGAGCTGTCGCGGCGCGCTGAAGGGCTGGCATCGCCACGGCGTCTGCCGCGAGCTCTTGTGGCCGTACGCGGCCGGCAAGCATGTGACGCCTGCCGAGGATACGCAGCAACGCGACGACCCGAGCCGCAACTGGGATGTGGACGCCCTCGACTGCACGCTCGGAGTGTACTACCGGATCGACACCCGCTCGGTGGTGGACATGCAGGCCGCGATTCACGAGATCGGTGCGATCTACGTCTCGGCCACCGTTCACGAGGGCTGGGGTGTCCGTGCGCGCAGGCAGCTCGCCGGTCACGCCGATCTGGTGCGTGTCGCCCACGTACCGAAGCCGAAGAACGCTGGTGGCCACGCATTCGCACTCGTCGGCTACAACGATCTGGGCTTCGTCGTGCAGAACTCCTGGGGCGACGACTGGGGCTCGCGCGGTTTCGCGCTGCTGCCCTACGAAGACTGGGTCACGCACGGCGAGGACGCGTGGGTCTTCACGCTCGGCGTGCCACGGCAACGGGCGGTCGCCGTGGCGCGGAAAGGCGCGAACCGGACGCTGCGTTCGCCGCGCTTTCTCGTGCCCTCGGTGGACAAGGACACCACGGGCCTCGAACGACCGGTCGGACTGATCGCGGGCGATGACGCGTTCGCCCGCCGCTATCGCGGCGTGCCGCTTGCCGTACAGCCGCTCGAAACCGATGCTGCGTATCGCCACACGATCGTGCTCGACCGCGGTTTTCCAGTACGCAACGACATCACGGCGGAAGATCCGGCCGCTGCCGTCGCGGGGGCAGCGTTCGATCGTCCGCGCGCGTGGATGAACGACCACGCCAGCGACAAGCTACTCATTTATGCCCACGGCGGCCTCAACAGCGAAGGCGCCTCGATCACCCGCATCCGCGCCATCGCGCCGTATGCGCTCAATGCCGGGCTCTACCCGCTCTTCATCACATGGCGCAGCGGAGCGCTGGAGACTGTCTCCGATCTCGTCGAGGAAACGTTTGCGCGCACCGGCATCGCCGGCGAACCCGCACGCGGCTGGACCGAGCGCATCACCGAAAAGACCGACCGCCTGCTCGAGCCGCTGTTGCGCGGCCCCGGGGGTGCGCTGTGGGGACAGATGAAACTCAACGCCGACCGCGCCAGTGAGGCGGGCGACGGCGGCGTCCGCCTGATGGTCGAACGGCTGAAGGATCTGGCCCAAGCACGGCCGAAACTCGAGATCCACATGATCGGCCACTCGGCCGGCGCCATCGTCCTCGGTGCCATGCTGGCCCCCCTGCACGAGGCGGGGCTCAAGGTCGCGTCGCTGCGCCTTTTCGCCCCGGCCTGCACCATCCACTTCGCCCTCGACCACTACAAGCGTGCGGTCGACGCCAAGACGCTCGACCCCGAGCACTGGCACATCCACGTGCTGTCCGACAAGAACGAACGCGACGACAGCGTCGGGCCCTACCGCAAGTCGCTGCTGTACCTCGTCAGCCGCGCCTTCGAGGATATCCACAAGACGCCGCTGCTCGGCATGGACCGGGCCTTCGACCCGAGCTTCGCCACGCCCGACGCGAGCGACGACATGTGGGCGCCGGCCTGCATCGACGAAGTCCGCGATTGGCTAAAGTTCTGGTCCGGTCTCGGCATCGATCAGACAAATCGCGCCGATCATGTGCTGTCGCGGCCGAGCGTGTCGACCGGCGCCGACAGCATCCCGTCGGCGCACGGCTGCTTCGACAATGCGGTCGACATCATGGGCGACGCGCTCGGTTACGCGGTGGACCCCTCGAATCCGGTGCGCGTGAAGATCTACCGACTCGATTACTGATCGCCGCTGGCGCCGCTGCGCCGACTCCTTCGGAGCGCGGGCTTCGTCCCGCTTCTTTCCCTATAATGGGCGCCCTTTCACGATGCGCCCGATTCCCTTTCCCGTCGACCTGCCCGCGCCCGGCACGCGCATGCGCGCACCCGCGCTGCACGGATCGAGCGACGCGCTCTTTCTCGCAGAGCTCGCCGGACGCGCGCGTCCGCTGGTCGTGATCACCGCCGCGGCGCCCCAGGCACAGCGACTCAAGGCCGAGATGCCGTTCTTCGCGCCCGAACTCGAAGTGGCTCTGCTGCCGGACTGGGAAACGTTGCCCTACGACCAGTTCTCGCCGCATCAGGATCTGGTCTCGGAGCGGCTCGCCACACTCCATCGGATCACGCGCGACGACTGCGACGTGGTGCTGGTTCCCGTGGCGACCGCGCTCGGTCGCCTGCCGCCGGTCGAGTACCTCGCCGCCTACACGTTCTTCCTCAAGCAGGGCGCGAAGCTTTCCATCGACGCGCTGCGCGCACAGCTTGCGGTCGCGAGCTACGCGCACGTCTCGCAGGTGCTCTCGCCCGGGGAGTACAGCGTGCGCGGTGGCCTGATCGACCTCTTTCCCATGGGCAGCGCCCTGCCCTACCGCATCGACCTCCTCGACGACGAGATCGACAGCATCCGCACCTTCGACGTCGAAACCCAGCGCAGCATCTACAAGGTCGGCGAAGTCCGCCTGCTGCCCGCGCGCGAATTTCCGCTCGACGACGCGGGCCGCACACGCTTCCGCCAGAGCTTCCGCGAGCGCTTCGAGGGCGACCCGTCGCGCTCGCAACTGTACAAGGACGTGAGCAAGGGGCTCGCCCCGGCTGGCGTCGAATACTATCTGCCGCTCTTCTTCGAGCAGACGGCGACGTTCGCAGACTACCTGCCCGCCGGCGCGACGATCTGCCTGCACGGTGACATCGAATCCGCGGCGATGCAGTTCTGGCGCGACACCAGCGCCCGTTACGACGTCCTCAAGGGCGATCGCACGCGTCCCGTGCTGCCGCCACACGATCTCTACCTCGCGCCCGACGCGTTCTTCGGCGCCGTGAAGCCGCACCGGCGCATCGAAGTCGGCGGCCGACCGGATGCCGAGGGCAGCTTCACCCAGGCGCTCCCCGACCTGCAGGTGGATCGCCGCGCGGCAGAACCGCTCGCGAAGCTTGCAGCGTTCGTCGCGACCTCCGGGCTGCGCACCCTGATCCTCGCCGACAGCCTCGGCCGTCGCGAAACCATGGCGGCGTACTTCGCCGAGCACGGTCTGCGGCCGGTCGTGTGCGAAACATTCGACGCGTTCCTCGCCGCCGGCGATGCCGCGATGCTTGCGGTCGCGCCGGTGCTCAACGGATTCGCACACGCCGCCGCGGGCGTCGCCGTGGTCACGGAAGCCGAGATCTATCCGAGTGTCGCGCGCACGCGGAGCGGGCGTGAAGGCGCGCGCCGCACGACGACCGAGGGCATGCTGCGTGATCTCTCCGAGGTCAAGCTCGGCGATCCCGTGGTGCACGAACAGCACGGCGTCGGTCGCTATCGCGGACTCGTCAATCTTGATCTGGGCGATGGGGCGACCGAGTTCCTGCTGCTCGAATACGAAGGCGGGGACAAGCTCTACGTGCCCGTCGCGCAGCTCTTCCTCATCAGCCGCTACACCGGTGGACCCGCCGACGCCGCGCCGCTGCACAAGCTCGGATCCGACCAGTGGGAAAAAGCGAAGCGCAAGGCGGCGGCGCAGGTGCGCGACACGGCGGCGGAACTCCTCAACCTGTACGCACAGCGCGCCGCACGCGTCGGTCACGCCTTCAAGCTGTCGCAGCACGACTACGAAGCGTTCGCGGAGGGCTTTCCGTTCGAGGAAACACCCGACCAGCAGGCGGCCATCGAGGCGGTGCTCGGCGATCTGCAGCACGGCAAGCCGATGGACCGGCTCGTCTGCGGTGATGTCGGCTTCGGCAAAACCGAGGTCGCGCTGCGTGCCGCCTTCGTTGCCGTGAGCGAAGGGCGGCAGGTGGCCGTGCTGGTGCCGACGACGCTGCTCACGGAGCAGCACTTCAACAACTTCTCCGACCGCTTCGCCGACTGGCCGGTGAAGCTGGCGGAGCTCTCCCGCTTCCGCTCGGCCAAGGAAACTTCGCAAGCGTTGAAGGCCCTTGCGGAGGGCCGCATCGACATCGTCATCGGCACGCACAAGCTGCTGCAGAAGGACGTCAAGTTCAGGAACCTCGGGCTCGTCATCATCGACGAGGAGCATCGCTTCGGTGTGCGCCAGAAAGAACGGCTGAAAGCGCTGCGCGCCGAGGTCGACGTGCTCACGCTGACGGCCACACCGATTCCGCGCACGCTCGCGATGTCGCTCGAAGGGCTGCGCGATTTCTCCGTCATCAGCACGGCGCCGCAGCGGCGGCTCGCGATCAAGACCTTCGTCGCCCCGTGGTCCCCCAGCCTGGTGCGCGAGGCGCTGCTGCGCGAACTCAAGCGCGGCGGCCAAGTGTATTTCGTCCACAACGAGATCGAGACGATCTACGCCATGGAAGAAAAGCTCCAGGCGCTGCTGCCCGAGGCGACGATCCGCGTCGCCCACGGCCAGATGCGCGAGCGCGAGCTGGAGCACGCCATGCGCGACTTCCACCAGCAGCGCTTCAACGTGCTCCTGTGCACGACCATCATCGAGACCGGCATCGACGTGCCGAACGCCAACACCATCGTGATCAACCGCGCCGACATGTTCGGGCTCGCCCAGCTGCACCAGCTGCGCGGGCGCGTCGGCCGCTCGCATCACCAGGCCTACGCCTTCCTGTTCACGCCGGACGAGGGTGCCATCACTGCGCAGGCGAAGAAGCGGCTGGAAGCGATCCAGATGATGGAGGAACTCGGCGCCGGCTTCTTCCTCGCCATGCACGATCTCGAGATCCGCGGGGCGGGCGAAGTCCTCGGTGAATCGCAGAGCGGCGACATGCAGGAAGTCGGCTTCACGCTGTACGCCGACATGCTCGCGAACGCCGTGCGCTCGCTGAAGGCCGGGCGCGAGCCGGATCTCGCCGCGCCGCTGCGCGTGGCAACTGAGATCAACCTGCACGCGCCGGCACTCCTGCCCGCCGACTATTGCCCTGACGTGCACGAGCGCCTCGTCCTCTACAAGCGGCTTGCCAACTGCGAGACGAGCGAGGAACTCGATGCGCTGCAGGAAGAACTCATCGACCGCTTCGGACTCCTGCCCGATGCCGGCCAGACCCTGCTCGAATGTCACCGCCTGCGGCTGGCCGGCGAGCCGCTCGGCGTCACCCGCATCGATGCCACCGCCGATGCCGTCACGATCCAGTTCGTCCGGAACCCGCCCATCGATCCGGCGCGTATCATTCAGCTCATTCAGAGCAAGCGCGGCTACCGGCTCGCAGGACCGGATCGACTGCGGGTGGAGGCGACGCTCGCGACCGTCGCGGAACGTGCGCGGCGGGTGCGGGAGGTTTTCGCGGAACTCCGTGCACGCAGCGGCAAGACACCGGTGACCCATTGAGCAGGTGCGACCCGAGCGCTTCCAATTTCACTTTCATGGCGGACAATCGAATGGAAACCGTGACGATCAAGGTGGGCGGCATGACTTGCGGCGGCTGCGTGGCGAGTGTTACGCGCGTCGTGCAAGCCGTGCCGGGGGTTGAACGCGTCGATGTCTCGCTCGACCAGGGTGAGGCCGTGGTGAGCTACGACGGCACGAAGGTGCAGCCGGCGGCATTGCGGACGGCGATCGACGACGCCGGCTTCACGGCTGTCTGAGCATCGGCCGACGGTGCGCGACGGCCCGACATACTTCAAGACGCACCGGCAGAGCTACGGGTGACCGCTGCGGCGCTCGCGCTGGTGCTGGTGGCGGCGTTCACCCACGCGGGCTGGAACTATCTCCTCAAACGCTCCGGCGGCGGCACCGGCTTCGTCTGGCTGTTCGCCGCGATCGCTACGCTGCTGTATGCGCCTGTGGCGCTCGGCGTCTTTCTCTGGCTGCGGCCCACCCTCGGCTGGCTGCACTTCGCCGCTGCGGCGGCGAGCGCCCTCCTGCACACCGCCTACTACCTGCTGCTCGACCGCGGCTATCGTCACGGCGACCTGTCGCTTGTCTATCCGATCGCGCGCGCAACCGGTCCGCTGCTGACGGTGGGATTGGCGATGCTGTTGCTCGGCGAGCGCCCTGCCCCGCTGGCACTGGGCGGCGCGTTCCTGATCAGCGGCGGCGGGCTGATCCTGACCGGCGACCCGCGCGCGCTGCGCAGCAAGGGCATCGAACGCGCGGTGGTCATGGCGCTCGGCACCGGGGTCACGATCGCCGCCTACACGCTCGTCGACAAGGCAGCAGTGGCGCTGCTGCTGACACCGCCGATCCTGCAGGACTGGCTGACCAACGCCGGGCGCGTCGTGCTGATGGCGCCGCTCCTGCGCGGCCGCGGTGCGTCGGTGCGACAGGCATGGCAGCAGCATCGCGCCGACGTGATC
>JAEUMW010000339.1 GCA_016791345.1 Betaproteobacteria bacterium
GTGGCGTAGTCGGCCTGCGTCGTCGGCGCACTGCAAACTGCCACGAGCTCTGCGGTAGTGTGGGCCTTGTAATAGTCCGGCGGGACCGCGTAAACCGGCGCGGCGAACACCGCTGTTGCTGCCAGAACTGCGATTCGCATAGAAACTCCATGAGACAGATTGAAAATTGTGACCGGTGACCGGTAGGCGAGCAGCGCGCTCGCGCAAGCTCCGTATGGCGCTGTTGGCAGGTTAGCGCATTGCTACGGAAGTTGCACACGGGCGAGGGCGTCGCGTGTGAGGAAATCCCCCATCCATTGCCTGGGTGCCGCGTGCCAGCGTCTTTGCCCCGCGGAGGGAATTGCCATGCGCAGTGCAGTTCTTGCGCTTTGTCTTGCAGTCGCAGCTTTACCTGCGCGTGCGCTCGAGTGTTCTGTGAAGAGCGGTCCGCGGACGGTGGCTCTCGTCGAGCTGTACACCTCCGAGGGCTGCAGCAGCTGCCCGCCCGCCGATCGCTGGTTGAGCCGTCTGCGCAGCGCAGGCATCGGTGCCGATGCGCTCGTGCCGCTGTCGCTGCATGTCGACTACTGGGACCATATTGGCTGGAAGGATCCATTCGCGAAACCGGCTTTTACGGCGCGTCAGCGCGAGGTGGCCGCAACCGCCGGAGCAGGGTTCGTCTACACGCCACAGGTTGTGCTTGCCGGCCGAGACTATCGCGAGTGGCCGTCCTTCGACCGTTTCACGAAAGACGTGCGTACGGTCAACGAGCGCACCGCTCGAGCCGACATCATGCTTGCAGCGCACGCCGGCACCGTTACGGCGCAAGCAGCGGTGGTCGATGCGCGGTGGGCGACGACCGACGTCGTCCTGTTTCTCGCCGTCTACGAAGACGGGCTCACCAATCGCGTGACGGCGGGCGAGAACCGCGGTACGACGCTTGCGCACGACGCCGTCGTGCGCGAGTGGTTCGGCCCGTTCGCGATCGACGGCACCGAGCCCATCACCGTCTCGCGAGTGATTTCCGTGCCGAAACCGAGCGGTGTCGCGGCGTTCGTTCAGAACCGGCGCACCGGGGATGTCCTGCAGGCAGCGATGTGCGCGGGATAGACCTGCACGTGCGCGCTTACGGCGAGCGGTGCTGCTGGCGCGCTTCGAATGCCTTGCGGCAGGCGGGAATATCGAGCGCCGCCCGCTGGCGTTGCATGACCCCGTAATCGCTCCAGTAGCGCTCGCAGTCCTCGCGTGACGCAGGCCGCGCCCGCGCGGAAGGCGCCTGACCGACGCAGGCGTCGATCTTCTGCTGGCGGATGGCGGGCAGGGCAGCGTCCCGTGCCGCCTCGCACTGCCGGTCGAGTTCGTCGAGTTGGCGCCGCACGTCGGTGCTCTGGGAGTAGGCGGCGGGCGGCCACGTCGCGAAGACGAGGGCAGCAACGGGGGCCAGGAGTTTACGGTTCATCGAGCGGCTCCGATCTCAATCGACACGCGGCGCATCTGCATTCATCACGTTCAGTGCGACCCCGGTGGTATCTTCCTCGAGCACCGGTGCGTCGGTGACGAGCAGCGTCGAGCCGGGCGCGAGGGCCTTGTAGAGCGCGGCGGTAAACGCCGGCGGCATTTGCACGCGATTGACCTGCGCCGGATCGAGAGGCGCCTTGTCCTCGCCGGCGTGCCCCGGCAGTCCGACTGCGATCCAGCGGTGCTCGGGCATGCTCGGCGCGATCGGGCTCGACCCGCCGGTCATCCCCTCCTGCATGATGAAGGCGTGGGTGCCGAGCGGCAGGTCGGGCCGCTGCAGCGCCACCTTCGCGCGCCCGATCTCGACGCCGTTGCGGTAGACGAGCACGCGCTGATCCGCGCCGCTGACGACGATCGAGAGCGGGCCCGATGGCGATTTCTCCGGTTCCCAGCGGAATGCTTCTGTCGCGCTGAGCGGCGGCACCTCGACCGCGCGCCCGGTCTTCGCATCCACCGGCGAGAGCGCAGCCGGATGTGTCACGTCCACCGGCGCGCTCTGCGCGTTGGCGATCACG
>JAEUMW010000340.1 GCA_016791345.1 Betaproteobacteria bacterium
CGAGCACCGCGAGCTTCTGACCAGTACGCCGCTGCCCGCGGAGATCGAAGCACGGTTTGCCAGGCTCGCGCAGGAATCGATCGAGGAGCAGCGCAGGATCGAGGCGACGGATGAGCTGCCGTTCGAGGAGTACCGTCTTCGTTATCTCTCCAAGGAGCGGCTGGGCGTCGACTGACTGCCCGGGCGCGGGGCGCGTGAGGCATCGCGACCTTTGATGATCGCTGCATCGTCTTGCTTGCGGCGTCGACGACGCCGGCTGCGCGCGGAAGGCTGACCGCTCCGAGCGGGTCGGTCGCATCGGGGCGGCGACTATAATGCCGCCGCATGCACCTCGACGACTTCGACTACGTCCTGCCGCAGGAACTCATCGCGCAGTACCCGCAGGCCGAGCGCACGGCGAGCCGCCTGCTGCATCTCGACGGCACCTCGGGTGCGTGGGCGGACCGGCTGTTCCGTGATTTGCCGGAACTCGTTCGCCGCGGCGACGTGCTGGTGCTCAACGATACGCGCGTGATCAAGGCACGGCTGCGCGGGACCAAGGCCTCCGGCGGCAGCATCGAGGTGTTGATCGAGCGCGTGCTCGATCGCGAGCATGCGCTCGCCCAGATCCGCGCGAGTCACCCACCGCGCGAGGGCAGCGTGCTTTATCTGGCGGACGACGTGCGGGCGACCGTGCTCGGGCGGCTCGGCGGGTTCTTTCGGCTGCGCTTCGAGAGCGAGGTCTTCGCGCTGCTCGAACAGCATGGGGCGACGCCGCTGCCGCCTTACATCGATCGCGCGCCGGAGCCGTGCGACGAGGAGCGTTACCAGACCGTCTACGCGCGCATGCCGGGCGCGGTCGCCGCGCCCACCGCAGGCCTGCATTTCGACCCGGCACTGCTGGCGACGCTGCAGGCGAACGGGGTCGCGCTGGCCTGGGTGACACTGCACGTGGGAGCGGGAACATTCCAGCCGGTGCGGGCTGTGAACGTGCGCGAGCACCAGATGCACAGCGAGTGGTACGACATCCCGCCGGCCACGGTCACGGCGATCCAGGCGACGCGGACGCAGGGAGGGCGCGTCATCGCGGTCGGCACGACCACGCTGCGCGCACTGGAGGCGGCGTCTCCCGACGGTGAAGTGCAGGCGGGCCGCGGCGAGACCAATCTCTTCATCCTGCCGGGATACCGGTTTCGCGCCGTGGACCGTCTCGTCACCAACTTCCATCTGCCGCGCTCCACCTTGCTCATGCTGGTGGCCGCCTTCGGCGGACTCGACGCGGTGCGCTCGGCGTACCGGCACGCGGTACGGGCGCGTTACCGCTTCTACAGCTACGGCGACGCGATGCTGATCGACCGTGCGCAGACGCGATGAGTCTCGCGTTCCAGGTTCTCGCGCAGGATGGTCGCGCCCGCCGCGCACGACTTGCGCTGCCGCACGGCGAGGTGGAAACACCGGCGTTCATGCCGGTCGGCACCTACGGCAGCGTGAAGGCGATGAGCCCCGCCGACCTGCGCAGCATCGGCGCGCAGATCGTGCTCGGCAACACCTTCCACCTGTGGTTGCGACCCGGGCTCGAGACCATCGAGGCGCACGGCGGGCTGCACCGCTTCATGGGCTGGGACGGGCCGATCCTCACCGACTCGGGCGGCTTCCAGGTCTTCAGCCTGGGCGAACTGCGCAAGATCACGGAGGAGGGCGTGCGCTTCGCCTCGCCCGTCAACGGCGACCGCCTGCTACTCACGCCGGAGACTTCGATGCACATCCAGCGCGTGCTCGATGCCGACATCGTGATGGTGTTCGACGAGTGCACGCCGTATCCGGCGGACGAGGGGCAGACGCGCGATTCGATGGCGCTCAGCCTGCGCTGGGCGGAGCGGAGCAAACGTGCGCACGCGGGCAATCCGAACGCACTCTTCGGCATCGTGCAGGGCGGCATGTTCGAGCATCTGCGCGAAGCCTCGCTGGCGGGGCTGCAGGCGATCGACTTCGACGGTTACGCCATCGGCGGGCTGTCGGTGGGAGAGCCGAAGGCCGACATGATGCGCATCCTGCAGCACACGGCCGCGCTGCTGCCGGCGGATCGACCGCGCTATCTGATGGGGGTCGGCACGCCCGCGGACCTGGTGGATGCGGTACAGGCGGGCATCGACATGTTCGACTGCGTGCTGCCGACGCGCAACGCACGCAACGGCTGGCTCTTCACCCGGCACGGCGTGATCCGACTCAGGAACGCGCGCTATCGCACGGACCTGGCACCGGTGGACGAGGCTTGCACCTGCTACACCTGCCGGCATTTCACGCGCGCGTATCTGCATCATCTGCATCGGGTCGGCGAGATCCTCGGCGCGCGCCTCAACACAATCCACAACCTGCACTACTACCACGAGCTCATGGCCGGCTTGCGCGAGGCGATCAGTGCGCGCCGGCTCGACGCGCACGCTGCCGCGGTCAAGCAGGCGCTTGCCGCGACGTGCTAGAATCGCGGGCTTTTACGGGCGGCGGGCCATTGCCTTGCCGGTCCCTGGCTTCGGAGAGTGCACCCCATGTTCATCTCGCAGGCTTTCGCGCAAACGGCTCCCGCTGGGCCGGCCGGCATGGATTGGATCAGCCTGTTTCCGCTGATCCTGATGTTCGTCATCCTCTATTTCCTGATCATTCGCCCCCAGACCAAGCGCGCCAAGGATCAGAAGGCGATGCTCGAGGCGCTGCAGAAGGGCGACGAGGTGGTGACCGCGGGTGGCGCGGTCGGTCGTGTCACCAAGGTGGGTGATGCCTACGTCACCCTCGAGGTGGCGCCCAATGTCGAGATCCACGTCCAGAAGCCGGCGGTGACCACGCTGCTGCCCAAGGGAACGCTCAAGTCCCTCTGATCGGTAAGGTCCGGGCATGAACCGTTACCCGCTGTGGAAGAACGCGGTCGTCGCGATCGCGATTCTGATCGGCGTCATCTACACGCTCCCCAACTTCTTCGGCGAAGCGCCGGCGGTGCAGATATCGCCGGTGAAGGCGACGCTGAAGTCGGACGCGGCGCTGCTCGAACGCGTGCAGACCGCGCTCAAGAGCGGCGACATCGCAGCCGATGGCATCGTGCTCGACAACGTCGGCGTGAAGGCGCGCTTCCGCGACACCGACGTCCAGATCAAGGCCAAGGATCTGCTCAACCGCACGTTCAATCCGGACGAGAAGGATCCCTCCTACATCGTCGCGCTGAACCTTCTGTCGAACACGCCCGGGTGGCTGACCAAGCTGCGCGCGCTGCCGATGTATCTCGGTCTCGACCTGCGCGGCGGCGTCCACTTCCTGCTGGAAGTGGACATGAAAGCGGCGATCACCAAGCGGCTCGACGGTGTGGCCACCGAACTGCGCACGCAGATGCGCGATCGCAACATCCGCCACGGCGGCATCACGCGGGAAGGCAACTCCGTCGTGGTCCGCTTCCGCGACCAGGAGGCCTTCGACAAGGGTGAACGCCTGATCAAGGACACGCAGACCGACTTCGAACTGGCCACGACCACGGATGCCGGCGAATCGAGGATCCGGATGACGCTCAAGCCCGAGGCGCTGCGCAAGACGCAGGAGGCCGCGGTGCGCCAGAACATCACTACCCTGCACAACCGCATCAACGAGCTGGGCGTCGCCGAGCCGGTGATCCAGCAGCAGGGCGCGGAGCGCATCGTGGTGCAACTGCCCGGCGTGCAGGACACCGCCAAGGCGAAGGACATCCTCGGCCGCACCGCATCCCTGGAAGTGCGCATGGTCGACGACAACGCCGACCTCGCTGCGGCGCTGGCCGGCAATGTGCCGTTCGGCACCGAGCTCTTCACCGAGCGCGGCGGCTCGCCCCTGCTGGTGAAGAAGCAGGTGGTCCTGACTGGCGACCGGCTCACGGACGCACAGGCGGGTTTCGATGGTCAGACCGGCGAGCCGGCGGTGCACCTCACGCTCGATGGCGCCGGTGCGCGCATCTTCCAGCAGGTGACGCGCGAGAACGTCGGCAAGCGCATGGCGATCCTGCTCATCGAGAGAGGCAAGGGCGAGGTCGTCACGGCACCGGTGATCCGCCAGGAGATCGGCGGCGGGCGCGTGCAGATCAGCGGACGCATGACCACCACCGAGGCGAACGACGTCGCGCTCCTGCTGCGCGCCGGATCGCTGGCGGCGCCGATGGAGATCATCGAGGAGCGCACCATAGGGCCGAGCCTGGGCGCCGACAACATCCGCAAGGGCTTCCATTCCACCTTGTACGGCTTCCTCGCGATCACCGTCTTCATGTGCCTGTACTACTCGGTGTTCGGCGTCGTGTCGGTGGTGGCGCTCGCGGTGAACGTGCTCCTGCTGGTGGCCTTGCTGTCGATGCTGCAGGCGACGCTGACGCTGCCCGGCATCGCGGCGATCGCGCTTGCGCTGGGCATGGCGATCGACGCCAACGTGCTCATCAACGAGCGCATCCGCGAGGAGATCCGCAACGGCGCCACCCCGCAGGCGGCCATCAACACCGGCTACGAGCGGGCCTTCGGCACCATTCTCGATTCCAACGTCACCTCGCTCATCGCCGGCGTGGCACTGCTCATCTTCGGCTCGGGACCGGTGCGCGGCTTCGCGGTCGTGCACTGCCTCGGCATCGTCACCTCGATGTTCAGCTCGGTCGTGGTGTCGCGCGCGCTGGTCAATCTCATCTACGGCGGCCGCAAGGTGAAGAAGCTCGCCATCGGCGACACCGACTGGCACAAGCGCGCCGGCCCGCCGAGCACGCCGGCGCCAAGCGCGCCCTAGAGCGCAGGGACAGGACCCAGCATGGAGTTTTTCCGCATCCGGCGCGACATCCCGTTCATGCGCCATGCGCTCGTGTTCAACGTCATCTCGTTGATCACGTTCCTGCTCGCGGTGGCGTCGCTCGCCACCAAGGGGCTGCACTTCAGCGTCGAGTTCACCGGCGGCACGGTAATGGAGGTGAGCTACCCGCAGGCGGCCGACCTCGAAAAGATCCGCGGCTCCCTGGACCGCCTCGGCTTCCCGGACGCATCCGTGCAGAACTTCGGCACGTCGCACGACGTGCTGCTGCGGCTGCCGCTCAAGCAGGGTGTCTCCAGCGCGCAGCTTTCCGAGAACGTGATGGCGACGCTCAAGCAGGATGCTGCCGACGTCGAACTGCGGCGGGTCGAGTTCGTCGGCCCGCAGGTCGGCAAGGAGCTCGCCACCGACGGCGCGCTTGCGCTCCTGTTCGTCTGCGTCGGCATCATGGCGTGGCTCGCGCTGCGCTTCGAGTGGCGCTTCGCGGTGTCGGGCATCATCGCCAACCTGCACGACGTGGTGATCATTCTCGGCTTCTTCTCGTTCTTCCAGTGGGAGTTCTCGCTGCCGGTGCTGGCGGCCGTGCTGGCGGTGCTCGGCTATTCCGTGAACGAGTCGGTGGTGATCTTCGACCGGATCCGCGAGAACTTCCGCAAGATGCGCAAGGCCAGCGTGCCGCAGATCATCGACAACGCCATCACCAGCACGATGTCGCGCACCATCATCACCCACGGCTCGACGGAGTTGATGGTGGTGTCGATGCTGCTCTTCGGCGGCCCCGCGCTGCACTACTTCGCACTCGCGCTCTTCATCGGGATCCTCTTCGGCGTCTACTCCTCCGTCCTGGTGGCGGCGCCGCTCGTGATGTGGCTCGGCGTCTCGCGGTCGAATCTGGTCAAGCCGGAAAAGAAGGACACGACCGGCGGGGCGACGGTCTAAGCCCGAGCGCGCGCCGTGGAACTCTTCGCGACGTTCTGGGACCTGGTCGTCCACCTCGACCACCACCTGCTGGAGCTCACGCAGACGTATGGCACGTGGGTGTACGCGATCCTCTTCCTCGTGATCTTTGCGGAGACGGGGTTCGTCGTCACGCCCTTCCTGCCCGGGGATTCGCTGCTTTTCGTGCTCGGCGCGCTGGCGGCTGCCGGGGCGCTGGACATCGGACTGCTGATCCTGCTGCTCACGATTGCGGCGATCGCCGGCAATCAGGTGAACTACGCAATCGGCCGCTACCTCGGGCCGCGCATCTTCAAGTCGGGCGGGGCGCGATTGCTCAAGCCCGAATACATGCAGCGCACGCACGAGTTCTTCGAACGGCACGGCGGCAAAACCATCATCATCACCCGCTTCGTGCCCATCGTGCGCACGTATGCGCCGTTCGTGGCCGGACTGGGTGCGATGGAACCGGGGCGCTTTACCGTCTACAACGTGGCGGGAGGCGTGCTGTGGATCGTCTCGCTCACGCTCGCCGGGTATTTCTTCGGCAACATCCCGATCGTGAAGAACAATCTCACGATCGTGATCTTCGCCATCATCTTTCTTTCGATTCTGCCGGGCATCATCGAGTACCTGCGCCACCGCCGGGCGGGCGCCTGACCGCGTCTGCTCAGATCCGTCGCGCGAGTTCCGCTGCCTTGCCGAGGTAGGTCGCCGGCGTGAGCGCGGCGAGCCGCTCACGCTCGGCTTCCGGCAGATCCAGGCTCTGGATGAATTCGCGCAGCGCCTCGGGGGTGATGCCGCCCTTGCCGCGCGTGAGCGCCTTCAACTGCTCGTACGGATTCGGCAGGCCGTACCGGCGCATGACCGTCTGCACGGCCTCCGCGAGCACGTCCCAGTTGTCGTCGAGATCTTCGGCGAGACGCACGGGATCGGCCTCGACCTTGGCGAGTCCGCGGGCGAGCGACCGGTAGCCGAGCAGACTGTGTCCGAAGGCGACGCCGACGTTGCGCAGCACGGTCGAGTCCGTGAGGTCGCGCTGCCAGCGTGACACCGGCAGCTTCTCGGCGAGGTGGCGCAGCAGAGCGTTGGCCACGCCGAGGTTGCCCTCGGAGTTCTCGAAGTCGATCGGATTGACCTTGTGCGGCATGGTCGAGGAGCCGACTTCGCCCGCCACTGCGTGCTGGCGGAAATAGCCGAGCGAAATGTAGCCCCACATGTCGCGATCGAGATCGATCAGGACGGTGTTGAGGCGCGCGAGTGCATCGAAGAGTTCGGCCAAGCCGTCGTGCGGCTCGATCTGGATCGTGTAGGGATTGAACTCCAAGCCCATCGACTCGACGAACCGGCGCGCGAACCCCTCCCAGTCGACTTCCGGATACGCAGCGAGGTGGGCGTTATAGCTGCCGGTGGCGCCATTGATCTTGCCGCGGATCGCTACCGCCCCGATGCGCGCACGGCCTTCGCGCAGGCGGTAGACGAAGTTCGCGATCTCCTTGCCGAGTGTCGTCGGCGTGGCCGGCTGGCCGTGGGTGCGCGCGAGCATCGGCAGGTCCGCGTGCAGGTGGGCAAGCTCCGTCAGACGGCGCTCCAGCGCCTCGATCTCTGCGCTGAGCACGCCACGCGCGGTGCTCACCATGAGCGCGTACGCGAGATTGTTGATGTCCTCGGACGTGCACGCGAAGTGGATGAAGCCGACTGCGTCCTCGAGCTCGCTGTTGCCGGCGACCTTCTCCTTGAGCCAGTACTCGATCGCCTTGACGTCGTGGTTGGTCTCGCCCTCGATCGCCTTTACCCGATCGGCATCGGATTCCGCGAACGTCTCGACGAGGCCCTGCAGCGTCGCTCGTGCGGAGGAACTGAACGGGCGAATACCGTCGATCTCCGCCGTCTCGGCGAGCTGCAGCAGCCAGGCGATCTCCACCGCGATGCGATGACGGATGAGTCCGAACTCGCTCAGGTCGCGGCGCAAGGCGTGCAGCTGGCGCGCATAGCGGCCGTCGAGCGGTGACAGGGCGGTGAGCGGCGTGACGGGAATCGTCGGCATGGGAAGACCTTCGGTGCGCGGGAATGTTAGCACAGGGGTGAGGCGCACTCGATGGGCGTGCAGCGGAGGCGGTGCGGGATGCCTGGCGCGCGGGCGATGCTATACTCGGACTCACTTCAGAGTGATCATCCGTCATGAAACTGATAGGCACCAGGACCAGTCCGTACACGCGCAAGGTGCGCGTCGTCCTCGCCGAGAAACGCATCGAATGCGCGTTCGTGGAGGATGCGCCGAACGAGCCCGGCAGCCGCGTCCCGCAGTTCAACCCGTTGGGGAAGATCCCGGTCCTGGTGATGGAGGACGGTTCGTCGCTCTACGATTCGCGCGTGATCGTCGAGTATCTCGATTGCGCATCACCGGTGTCGCGGCTCCTGCCCGACATCAACCGCGAGCGGGTTCAGGTCAAGCGCTGGGAAGCGCTGGCGGACGGCGTGTGCGATGCGGTGGTTGCCATCGTCGCCGAGCAGCGGCGCCCGGCGGTCAGGCAGGAGGCGGCGTGGCTCGAGCGCCAGTCGCAGAAGATGGAACGCGGCGTTGCCACGATGGCGGCAGATCTCGCGGAGCGGAACTGGTGCTGCGGCGACAACTACGGTCTTGCCGACATCGCCGTCGGCATCGCACTCGGCTACCTCGATCTGCGCCGTCCCGAGTTCGACTGGCGCGGCACCCATCCGAACCTTGCCGCGCACGCCGAGAAGCTCTTCAAGCGTCCGTCGTTTCGCGACACCGCACCGCCGGCGGCATGATCACGCTGCGGCAGCGGTGTCGCTGCTGGCGATGATGCCGCCGCCGAGGCAGACCTTGCTCTCGTAGAGCACGACCGACTGGCCCGGCGTCACCGCCCACTGCGGCGCTGCGAATTCCACTTCGACCCCTTCCTCGTCGA
>JAEUMW010000341.1 GCA_016791345.1 Betaproteobacteria bacterium
CGGGCCGAGCGCTGCGAACGCGCTGATCTCGCGTTCCAGCAGCTCCGGAATCTCGGCCCATCGCTCGTGATACCGACTCTTGATCTCGTGATAGTCGATGCTGCGCAGAAGCAGGCTGGCGCTGTGAAATCCGCCGAGCTCCTGCTGCGCGAGTTCGTTGAGGATGCGGTAGTACTCGATGGTCGACGGCCAGCTCGTCCCGCCAAGCAATCCGATCGTTTTCAAACGCTTCTCCTGGGCACCGATCCGTGCAGACCGATTGTGCGCAAGCCATGTCACTGCTGTCGAGAGGGCAATCCGCCGCGCGCGAATGACGACGCACTAAAGCAAGGCTCGCGTCGAGGCGCGTGCACTCTCATGGATCACGAAAGTTGATGAAAGTGCTCTGGATATTTGGCAAGTAATTGATCTGCAATATAAAGAAAGGTGGATTGTAATTTGCTGGCCTGCACCACGATCCCTGAGGGCCCATGCAAGAAGTCAAATCCACCTGTTGCTATTGCGGCGTCGGCTGCGGCGTCGTGGTGCAGACGCACGACGGCGCCATCGTCGGCGTGCGCGGCGATGAGGAACATCCCGCGAACTTCGGGCGCCTGTGCTCGAAGGGTTCGACGCTGCACCTGAGCACCGGTCTGGCGACGCGGGCGCTCCATCCGGAAATGCGGACGAGCCGCAACACCGCTGCACGCACCCGTTGCAGCTGGGACGAGGCGCTCGACTTCTGTGCGCAGCGCTTCGCGGAAATCATCCGGCGCGACGGGGCCGACGCGGTGGCCTTCTATGTTTCCGGGCAACTGCTGACCGAGGACTACTACGTCTTCAACAAGCTCGCCAAGGGTCTCGTCGGCAGCAACAACATCGACACCAACTCGCGGCTTTGCATGTCCTCCGCCGTGGCAGGCTACAAGGCGACCCTCGGCATGGACGCGCCGCCCGCCTGCTACGAGGACATCGATCACACCCAGTGCCTCTTCATCGCCGGCTCCAACACGGCGTTCGCGCACCCGATCCTGTACCGGCGCATCGAGGCGGCGCGACAGAAGAACCCGCAGCTGAAGACGATCGTCGTCGATCCGCGCCGCACCGACACGGCGCGCGAAGCGAATCTGCATCTGCCGATCCTGCCGGGCACCGACGTCGCGCTCTTCAACGGCATGCTGCACGTGCTGCTGTGGGAGGAGTTGTGCGACCAGGCGTACATCGCGGCGCATACCGAAGGCTTCGATGCCTTGAAGCAGACCGTGCGCGAATACACGCCGGCGGCAGTGGCGCACACCTGCGGCGTGCCGGCCGACGCCATCGTCGAGGCGGCGCGCTGGTTCGGTCAGTCGGAGGCGACGCTGTCCCTCTATTGCCAGGGGCTCAACCAGTCGAGCAACGGCACGCAGAACAACGCGGCGCTCATCAATCTGCATCTCGCCACCGGACAGATCGGGCGTCCGGGTGCCGGTCCGCTTTCCCTCACCGGGCAGCCCAACGCCATGGGCGGGCGCGAGGTCGGCGGGCTCGCCAATCTGCTCTCGGCACACCGCGATATGGCCGACCCCGTGCACCGTGCCGAGGTCGCGCGTCTGTGGGGTGTTCCGGACGTGCCGGCGAAGCCGGGGAAGACTGCGGTGGAGCTGTTCGAGGCGGTGCGCAGCGGCGAGATCAAGGCGGTCTGGATCGCCTGTACCAACCCGGCGCAGTCGCTGCCGGATGTCGGTCTGGTGCACGAGGCCCTGCACAAGGCCGAGTTCGTCGTCGTCCAGGAGGCATTCACCAACACCGACACGGTGGCGTTCGCCGACGTGCTGCTTCCGGCCAGCACGTGGGGCGAGAAAGAGGGCGTCGTGACCAATTCAGAGCGCCGCATCACCCGCGTGAAGGGCGCCGTGGCGCCGCCCGGAGAGGCCCGTGCCGACTGGGAGATCGCACGCGACTTCGCACTCCGTCTGGGCGGTGCACTGGGCAACGCACTCGCGCCGCGCATGTTCGACTACGCGGACACGGAGGCGGTGTTCAACGAGCATCGCGAGTCCACGCGCGGTCGCGACTTGGACATCACCGGGCTGTCCTACGCGCTGCTGGAGACGCGCGGGCCGCAGCAGTGGCCGTTTCCGGAGGGCGCGACAGCGGGCAAGGTGCGCCTCTACGACGATGGCGTCTACCCGACGCCCACCGGACGCGCGCGCTTCCTCAACACGAAGTACAAGGCTACCGCGGAGAAGACCGACGCGCGTTTCCCGATGCATCTCAACACCGGTCGGCTGCGCGATCAGTGGCACGGCATGAGCCGCACCGGACGGGTCGCGCGGCTCTACAACCACGCCGGCGAACCGGTGCTCTCCGTGAACCCGGCGGACATGGAGCGGCGGCAACTGCGCGATGGCGACATCGTCCGGGTGACGAGCCGGCGCGGCGAGACGGTGCTGCGGGTCGCGGCGTCCGACGAGATGCGCCCGGGCCAGACGTTTCTGCCGATGCACTGGGGCGGGCAGTTCATGAATTCCGCCGGCGCCAACGGGCTCACCCTCGGGGCGCTCGATCCCGTCTCCAAGCAGCCGGAACTCAAGCATGCCGCGGTGCGCGTCGAGAAGCTCAACCTGCCGTGGCAGCTCGTCGTCATGCGTGTCGTCGACATGCGCGACGCATCCGCCGACACGGTGTCGGGCAAGGCCGCGCAGTGGCTGGCGTCTGCCAATCCGCTGCTCGGCGAGTTCGTCTACGCCACCATCGGGCTCTTCGGCCGCGAGCATCCGGCAGTCATCCTCCAGGCCGCTCACGCCGCGCCGGTGGCACCCGAGCTCGTCGCCGAGATCGACCGCCTGTTCGATTTCGACGAGCGCGCGAGCATGACCTACGTCGACGCCAAGCGCGGCATCTCCAAGCGCGTGATGATCGAGGACGGCGTCGTCACCGGGGTTCGCCTCACGGGGGAAACGGCCGCGCGCGACTGGCTGAAGGACATCATGGCGCAGGGATCGCCGGCCGACGCGGTGCGGCGCTGGGTGCTCGCGCCACTCGCCGCACCGCCTGCCGGGAGTCGCCAGCGCGGCCGCGTCATCTGCACCTGCCTGGATGTTGCCGAGCAGGAGATCACGGAGCGCATTGCGCTCGGCGCGGATCTGGGTGCGCTCCAGACATCGCTCAAGTGCGGGACGCAATGCGGGTCCTGTGTGCCGGAGCTCAAGCGGCTGGTCGCCCTCGGCGACAACAAGCCCGGCAACCTCGCGGCAGCGCGGCCGTAGGTTGCGGGGGAACGCCATGAGCGGGAAGGTCTATCTCATCGGCGCCGGGCCCGGCGACATCGAGCTGCTGACGCTCAAGGCGATACGCGCGCTCGGCCAGGCGGACGTCGCGCTGCTGGACGATCTGGTGAACCGCGAGGTGCTGCGTTTTCTTCGCCCCGATGCGCGGGTGATCGAGGTCGGCAAGCGCGGCGGCTGCCGGTCGACGCCGCAGGCGTTCATCGAACGCCAGATGGTGCGGCTCGCGCGCGCGGGTTCGTGCGTGGCACGCATCAAGGGCGGCGATCCTTTCGTGTTCGGCCGCGGTGGCGAAGAGCTCGCAACGCTGCGCGCGGCCGGCATTGAAGTCGAGATCGTCAGCGGAGTCACCGCCGGCATCGGCGTGCCGGCAGCGCTCGGAATTCCGGTCACGCACCGCGACTGCGCGCACGGGGTGACCTTCGTCACCGGTCACACGCAGGGCGATGCGCCGGTGCGCTGGGATGCGCTGGTCGCCTCGGGGACGACGCTCGTGATCTACATGGGCATGACCCACCTGCCGGAGATCGTTGCGGGACTTCGCAGCGCCGGCATGAGCGCGACCACCCCGGTCGCCATCGTGCAGAACGGGACGCTGCCCCGCGCGGCCAGTGTCGTCTCCTGCCTCGGAGACGTGGTCGAGGCGGCCGCCGACGCCGGGCTCGCCAGCCCGGCGCTGGTGGTCGTGGGCGAAGTCGTGCGCTTCGCGACCCCGTGTGCGAACGGCGTGCGCGAGCGGCACGTGGCCTGAGCGCGGCTGCCGCGAATGGCACAGACAAGTATTCGAACGGGCAACGAGGACTGAAGAGCCACTATGGAAAAAATGAAGCTGGTGTTGGTTGGCAACGGCATGGCGGGGGTGCGCACGCTGGAAGAATTGCTCAAGGTCGCGCCCGATCTCTACGACATCACCGTCTTCGGTGCGGAACCGCACCCGAACTACAACCGCATCCTGCTCTCGCCCGTGCTGGCCGGCGAAATGACCATCAACGACATCGTGCTGAACGATCTGTCCTGGTACGAAACGAACGGCATCCGGCTGCACCTCAACAAGAAGGTCGTGAAGATCGACCGCACGGCGCGCAAGGTCGTGGCCGATGACGGCACCGAGGAAGCCTACGACCGGCTGCTGCTCGCGACGGGATCGAACCCCTTCATGCTGCCGATCCCCGGCAAGGACCTGCCCGGCGTCATCGCCTACCGCGACATCAAGGACACCGACGAGATGATCGACGCGGCGTCCCGCCACAAGCACGCCGTGGTGATCGGCGGCGGCCTGCTCGGCCTGGAAGCCGCCAACGGCCTCGCGCTGCGCGGCATGGATGTGACCGTCGTGCACGTGATGCCGTGGCTCATGGAGCGCCAGCTCGACCGGACGGCCTCCGAAATGCTGCAGAAGTCGCTCGAGGCGAAGGGGCTCAAGTTCAAGCTGGAGAAGCAGACCGAGGCGCTCGTCCGCGGCGAGTCCGGCCGCGTCTGTGCCATCAAGTTCAAGGACGGCGAGGAAATCCCCGCCGATCTCGTTGTCATGGCCGTGGGCATCCGCCCGAACACGGAGCTCGCGGAATCGGCCCGGCTGCAGTGCAATCGCGGCATCCTCGTCAACGACACGATGCAGACCTTCGATCCGCGTGTCTACGCGGTCGGCGAGTGCGTCTCGCATCGCGGCATCGCCTACGGCCTGGTCGCGCCGCTGTTTGAGCAGGCCAAGGTGTGCGCCAACCATCTCGCGGAGTTCGGCTTCGGTCGCTACAAGGGCTCGGTCACATCCACCAAGCTCAAGGTGACGGGCATCGATCTCTTCTCCGCGGGCGACTTCACCGGCGGTGAGGGCACGGAGGAGATCGTCCTCCACGACGCTGCCGGGCAGGTCTACAAGAAGCTCGTGATCAAGGACGACAAGATCGTCGGTGGCGTGATGTACGGTGACACCGCCGACGGCTCCTGGTACTTCCAGATGCTGCGCGAGGGCCGCAACATCGCCGACATCCGCGATCACCTGATGTTCGGGCAGACCACACTGGGCAACGCCGGTCACCAGGGACAGGCGCACGCGGCAACCATGCCGGACGAGATGGAGGTCTGCGGCTGCAACGGCGTGTGCAAGGGCACCATCGTCAAGGCGATCAAGGAGAACGGGCTCTTCACCCTCGACGACGTGCGCAAGCACACGAAAGCGTCTGCTTCGTGCGGATCGTGTACGGGTCTGGTCGAGCAGATTCTCGCCTCGACGCTCGGCGGCGCCTACGCACCGCAGGAGAACACCCTGAAGCCGATGTGCGGCTGCACCGACTTCACCCACGAGCAGGTGCGCAAGGCGATCCGCGAGGACAAGCTGCTGTCCATTCCGGAGGCGATGCAGTTTCTCACCTGGAAGACACCGAACGGCTGCGCGTCCTGCAGGCCGGCCCTCAACTACTACCTGATCTCCACCTGGCCGCACGAGGCGAAGGACGATCCGCAGTCGCGCTTCATCAACGAGCGCGCCCACGGCAACATCCAGAAGGACGGCACGGACTCCGTGATTCCGCGCATGTACGGCGGCGTCACCTCGCCGGACCAGCTGCGGCGCATCGCGGACGTCGCGGACAAGTACCGGATTCCGACCGTCAAGGTCACCGGCGGCCAGCGCATCGACCTGCTCGGCGTGAAGAAGGAAGATCTGCCGAAGGTCTGGGCCGACCTCGACATGCCGTCCGGGTACGCCTACGCCAAGGCGCTGCGCACGGTGAAGACCTGCGTGGGCTCGGAGTGGTGCCGCTTCGGCGTGCAGGATTCCACCAACCTGGGCATCGACCTCGAGCGCGCCTTCGATCGCATGTGGTCGCCGCACAAGGTGAAGATGGCGGTCTCCGGCTGCCCGCGCAACTGCGCCGAATCCGGCATCAAGGACGTCGGCATCGTCGGCGTCGAGTCCGGCTGGGAGATCAGCGTCGCCGGCAACGGCGGCATCAAGACGGAAGTCGCGCAGTTCCTCTGCAAGGTGAAGACACGCGAGGAGGTGGTGGAATACTCGGGCGCCTTCATCCAGCTCTACCGGGAGGAGGCGCGCTACCTCGACCGCACCTGCCACTGGGTGGCACGGGTCGGCCTCGACTACGTGAAGAGCCGCATCCTGGACGATGCCGAAGGCAGGAAAGCGCTGTACGAGCGCCTGCTGTACGCCGTCTCCGGCGAGAAGGACCCCTGGAAGGAGCGGGTGCAGGAGGGTGCCGCCAGGCAGGAGTTCGAACCGCTCTACGTCTAGGGGCGCGACACGGCTTGCCGCGCGCACCCGGTCAACGACCACTCACACAGGAACCAACAACATGTATGTCGCAGTCGTCACCTTCCAGGCTTACCCAGATCAGGTGGAGGAAGTCATCAAGCGCTACCAGGAGTTCGGCGTGCCGTGGATGAAATCGCAGAAGGGCATGGCGAACTTCCGCGTCATGACCGACAAGACTTCAGGCAAGGGGCGCCACGTGGCGGTGTGGGAAACCGAGGCGGACGCGCGCGCGTTCGTGGAGACGGGCGCGTTCGTCGATCTCTTCTCGCGCTTCCGCGACGTGTTCACGGGGCCGCCGGCGCGCGAGGTCTACGAACTCGACATTCAGGCGTGAGCGGGCGCCTTAACCTGACGAGAGAGGTGAAATTGAGCGACTGGGTGAAGATCGGCGCCCTCGAGAACATCCCCAAGCTGGGCGCGCGGGTGGTGAAGAGCGCGGCGCATGGCGACATCGCCGTGTTCCGCAATGCGGACGACGAAGTTTTCGCCGTGCGCGACGCGTGTCCGCATCGCGGCGGACCGCTTTCACAGGGAATCGTTTTCGGCACCAAGGTGGCCTGTCCGCTGCACGGCTGGACCATCTGCCTCGACGACGGCAAGGCGGTGGCGCCCGACGAAGGCTGCGTCCAGCGATTCCCCGTGAAGGTGGAGGCGGGACAGGTACTGCTCGAAGTCTGAGCCTTGACACTGCGACAAGGAGCTATCCGATGGACAAGTCATTTCTCAAGTCGGGCCATACGCCGACGCTGATCGCAGCGTTCCTCTATTTCGACCTGAGCTTCATGGTGTGGGTGATGCTCGGCCCGCTCGGTGTGCAGATCGCCAAGGATCTCGCACTGGCACCCGCGCAGAAAGGCCTGATGGTCGCCACACCGGTGCTTGCCGGGGCGCTCCTGCGTATCGTCATGGGGGTGCTGGTCGACCACCTGAAGCCGAAAATGGCGGGCATCATCGGCCAGATCATCGTCATGGTGGCGCTGCTCGTCGCGTGGTACTTCGGCATCCACAGCTACGCGCAGGTGCTGGCACTGGGACTCGCACTCGGCGTTGCCGGCGCGGCGTTCGCGGTGGCGCTGCCGCTGGCGTCGCGCTGGTATCCGCCGGAGCACCAGGGCACCGCGCTCGGCATCGCCGGTGCGGGAAACTCCGGCACGGCGCTCGCGGCGCTGTTCGCGCCAGGGCTGGCGATGACCTTCGGCTGGAACAACGTGCTGGGGCTGGCGGTGATACCGCTCGCCTTCGCGTTCATCGTCTTCCTGATCTTCGCCAAGGACAGCCCCGAATGCCCGCCGGCGAAATCGCTGGGCGAGTACATGCACGTGCTGAAGGACAAGGACGCCTGGTGGTTCATGTTCTTCTACAGCGTCACCTTCGGCGGCTTCGTCGGTCTCGCGTCGTCGCTCACGATCTACTTCAACGACCAGTACGGTCTGACGCCGGTGATGGCGGGCTA
>JAEUMW010000342.1 GCA_016791345.1 Betaproteobacteria bacterium
GAGACGTCGGAAGGTCTGTCGCAATTGTTGCCGGACGTGGTCGACCGCTTCACCCCGGATGGGCAGGTGCCGAACCTGGATCAGTTGAGCGCAAGCGTGGAAGCGCTCGCACGCCAGTTCCGCGGCTGACGCCTGCCGCGCGTCACCTCTCGCTGAGCATGGGCGGGCCTGCCGGCGCCGCCCGCCGTGCTCTTATGGCCTTCAAGCGCGTCGTCGATGGTTTCTCCTCGCTCGCAGCCTGACCTGTCGCTGAAGCACGCCCGCTCCGCCCCCCGACCGCGGTAGCCGCACGCAATCTTGGAAGCGATGGCACGGCCCCGCCACCTGAAACTGCCGCAGGGGGCCCGTGCTACCATCCGCCCTTTTCTGCGGCGACCCCATGATCGATCCCGTCTACTGGAAGGCCCTCATCCTCGGCATCGTCGAGGGGCTCACCGAGTTCCTGCCCATCTCCAGCACCGGGCACCTGATCCTCGCCGGCGACCTGCTCGGTTTCAACGATGCCAAGGGCAAGATCTTCGAGATCGTGATCCAGACCGGCGCCATGCTCGCCGTCGTCTGGGAGTACCGTCACAAGTTCACACAGGTGCTGGGTGGTCTCGGCTCGGATCGCGCCGCGCAGCGCTTCGCCGTGAACCTTGTCATCGCGTTCATGCCGGCCGCACTGCTCGGGCTGGCCTTCGGCAAGTACATCAAGACCGCGCTCTTCAAACCGGTGCCGGTCGCCATCGCCTTCATCGTCGGCGCCTTCGTCATCCTGTGGGCGGAACGGCGCGCGCACCGGATCACGGTCGACTCCGTCGACGACATGACCTGGAAGGATGCGCTCAAGGTCGGCTGCGCCCAGGCGTTCGCGCTGATCCCAGGCACGTCGCGCTCCGGCGCGACCATCATCGGCGGCCTGCTCTTCGGACTGTCGCGCAAGGCGGCGACCGAGTTCTCGTTCTTTCTCGCGGTGCCGACGCTCATCGCCGCCGGCGCCTACGACCTCTACAAGAACCGCGCGCTGCTCGACCTGCAGGACGCGGGCTACTTCGGCGTCGGCCTCGTGGCGTCGTTCATCTCGGCGTTCCTCTGCATTCGCTGGTTGCTGCGCTACATCATGCGCCACGACTTCACGGTCTTCGCCTGGTATCGCATCGTCTTCGGCGTCATCGTGCTGCTGACCGCCTACACGGGTGTCGTGGAGTGGAGCGCCGGGTGATTCCGCCGCGGGCCGGCGGATGATCGCCGCCAGTCCGTACGCGCGCCTCCTGCAGATCCGCGAGGTGCGCCAACTGGTGATCTCCTCGGTGATCGGGCGCATTCCGGTCGGGCTCTCCACCCTGGCGCTGGTGCTGTTTCTGCAGAGTCAGGCCAGTTCGCTCGGTGCGGCCGGCGTCGCCGCCGCCTGCTACGTGCTCGGACTTGCCACCGTCGCCCCCTTGGTCGGTCGCGCCCTGGACCGCCTCGGCCCGCGCCGCGTGCTGCTGGCGTGCAACGCGCTGCATCCGCTGGCGATGGTCGGGCTGACCGTTATGGCCTGGTCAGGAGCGCAGCGCGGCTGGATCTTCGCCGCCGCCTTCGTGTCCGGCGCCTCGCTGCCGCCCATCACCGTCTGCGCGCGGGCGCTCTATCCGCGCCTGGTCAGCGACGCTGCCCTGCAAAGGACCGCGTACTCGCTCGACTCGGCGATCATCGAAACCGTCTTCATTCTCGGGCCGATGCTCGCCGCTGCGTTTGCCGCCGCGCACGCGCAGGTCGGCGCCATCTGGCTGTCAGCGGCGTGTGCGCTCGGCGGAGGTCTGCTCTTCGTCAACGCAGGGCCGGTACGCGCGTGGCATTCACTCGCGTCGGGATCCGCACCGGCGGCGGCAAGCCCGCTGCGCGACCGTCATCTGCGTGCGGTGTTTGCGGCGGCGATGCTTTTCGCCTTCGCCTTCGGCGCCTTCGAGATCGGGGTGGTCGGCCTCACCGCCGCGCACGAGGTTCCTGCGGCCGCCGGAGTGATCCTGGCGCTGGCGAGCGTGGGCAGCGTGCTCGGCGTTCTCGCCTACGGCGCGCGGTCGTGGCCACTCGATGCCGGCCGGCAATTCCTCGTGCTTCTGCTGCTGATGGCGGCCGGACTCGCCGGGCTGTCGGCGCTGGCGCTCTCTGCAACCGTGCCGGTCTTCGCGGCGGCGGTCGTTCCCGCGGCCGCGCCGATGGCACCCGTGATCGCGGCCAACTCGGTCCTGGTGCTGCGGATCGCGCCGAAGGAACGTGTCGCCGAAGCGTTCACGTGGGCTTCCACAGCGCTACTGGCGGGCATCAGCGCCGGCACCGCAACCGGCGGGACACTGGTCGAGCGCTACTCCCCTACCGCCGCCTTCCTGGCAGCGACGACATCGACCTTGCTCGCTGCCATGGTCGCGCATCCGGCGGCTCGATGCATCGCCCGCGCCGAGCCGAACGCGCGCCGTCCGTCGAGCACGGCTCAGGACTGAACCCATGGCAGACCGGCATGGCGCCAGCCGCCCACGGTGTTGCGGTGTCCGGTGGGATCCTTATCGCCCTCGAAGCCTTCGAGCACGTTGTAGATCTCGGTATAGCCGAGCTGCGTCGCGGCAACGGCCGCTGCGTTGGAGCGCACGCCGCTGCGGCACATGAACATCACCAGCGCTTCGGCGTCGACCTGCTGTCGCAATTGCTGCGCGAAGTGGGGGTTGGGCTGGCTGCCGGGATAAGTGACCCACTCCACTTCGACGGCCCCCGGAACGCGTCCCACCCAGTCGAGTTCGGCTCGCGTGCGCACGTCCACGAGGCGCGCGCCGGGGGCGTGCCGCAACACTTCATAGGCTTCCTTCGGCGTAAGCGCTCCGCTGTAGGGCAGGTTGAGCCGTTGCGCCCGATCCTGAGCGACGGCAAGGAGTTCTGAGAGCGTGGACATGAGTTTCTTCCCGGAAATTGCGTGCGAGGCAGGATCGAAAGTTTACTCTGCCCCCGCTCGATTGCGCGCCTCCGAGTGGTCGCGCCGGCAGCACATCGATGGTGCGTGACGAGCGAAAGCGCACTAAGATTGTGCCCGGAATCCTGTTCGCAGGCCCCAAAGGGATTATCAGACAAAGAATTGCGCCCGATTAGGGCGTGGCACACAAACTGCAGTTTGCGTGCCCTGTTTTTTTGCTCCCACACCCAGTACCCAACAAATCCACGGAGAGAAAGAGCCATGGCGGTTGCCGAGGTAATGAAGCTGATCAAGGACAACGAAGTCAAGTTCATAGATTTCCGTTTCACCGACACTCGCGGCAAGGAGCAGCACGTATCGGTTCCGGTCAAGGCATTCGACGAGAGCAAGTTTACCGACGGCCATGCGTTCGATGGTTCTTCCATCGCCGGCTGGAAGGGCATTCAGGCTTCCGACATGCTGCTCATGCCGGACCCGGATACCGCCAATCTCGATCCGTTCATGGACGAGCCGACCGTCATCATCACCTGCGACGTGCTCGACCCCGCCGACATGAAGGGCTACGACCGCGATCCGCGCTCGATCGCCAAGCGTGGCGAGGCCTACATCAAGCAGACCGGCATCGCCGACACCGCCTATTTCGGCCCGGAACCCGAGTTCTTCATTTTCGATTCCGTCACCTGGCACGTCGACATGCAGGGGTGTTCGGTGAAGATCGACTCGTCCGAGGCGCCCTGGAGCTCGCGCGCCGAGCGTGACGACGGCAACCTCGGACACCGCCCTGCCATCAAGGGTGGCTACTTCCCGGTGCCGCCGGTCGATTCGCTGCAGGACATCCGCTCGGCTATGTGTCTCGCGCTGGAGGAAATGGGCGTTGAGGTCGAAGTGCACCACCACGAAGTCGCCGCGCCCGGTCAGTGCGAGATCGGCACC
This sequence comes from Betaproteobacteria bacterium, assembly GCA_016791345.1. Taxonomy (NCBI): domain Bacteria; kingdom Pseudomonadati; phylum Pseudomonadota; class Betaproteobacteria; species Betaproteobacteria bacterium. The sequence continues at coordinate 3,860 of JAEUMW010000342.1, forward strand.
AAGTTCTCGAGCCTGGTCAAGCGGGCGGACTGGAGCCAGATCATGAAGTACGTGATCCACAACGTGGCTCACTCCTACGGCAAGACCGTGACCTTCATGCCGAAGCCGATCGTGGGTGACAACGGCTCCGGCATGCACGTGCACCAGTCGCTCTGGAAAGGCGATCAGAATCTCTTTGCCGGCAACGGGTACGCCGGCCTGTCGGAACTCGCGCTGTACTACATCGGCGGCGTCATCAAACACGCGCGGGCGCTGAACGCGATCACCAACCCCGGCACCAACTCGTACAAGCGCCTCGTCCCCGGCTTCGAGGCGCCGATCAACCTCGCCTATTCGGCGCGCAACCGCTCGGCCTCCATCCGCATCCCGTACGTGGCGGGCCCGAAGGGTCGCCGCATCGAGGTGCGCTTCCCCGATCCCACCGCCAACCCGTATCTCGCCTTCACGGCGCTGATGATGGCGGGCATCGACGGCGTCCAGAACAAGATCCACCCGGGCGACCCGATCGACAAGAACCTGTACGATCTGCCGCCCGAGGAAGCGAGCAAGGTGCCGAGCGTCTGCTCCTCGCTCGAGATGGCGCTCGAATACCTCGACAAGGATCGTGACTTCCTCACCCGCGGCGGCGTATTCTCGGACGACATGATCGACGCCTACATCGAACTCAAGATGGAGGAGGTCACGCTGTTCCGCCAGACCACGCATCCGGTGGAGTTCCAGATGTACTACAGCCTGTGACCCCGCCAGCCGCAGCGCGGTGACAAGAAGGGCGGGAACCTCCCCGCCCTTTTTTGTTCCGGCCGATCGGCGCCTTTGCGCACACGAACATGCCGCACCGCACGCTCGTCAACGCCTGCGCGGTTCTCGTTCTGCTGCTCGCGCCGGTGAACGCACGCAGCGAGATCTACAAGTGCACGGACGACGAAGGCAACGTGAGCTACACGAACACGAAGCAGAAGGGGTGCATGGCGATGGACATCGGGCCGATCCGCGAGCCGCCCCCGAGCGCTGCGCGGCCCAAGGCGAAGGGTGGGCAGACGGCGGCGCCCGCCAACTTCCCGAGTGTCGATAGCGCAACCCAGAAGCAGCGCGATCAGGGTCGCAGGCGCATTCTCGAAACCGAACTCGGCACCGAGGAACGTCTGCTTGCGGACGCGAGGCGTGCGCTGGTGGAAGGCGAGATCGGGCGCAGCGGCGAGGATCGAACCAGCACCGCCTATGCCGAGCGCCTGCGCAAGCTGAAGGAGACGGTAGGGTTGCACGAGCAGAACGTGGCGGCCCTCAAGCGTGAACTGGCCGCCACCAGGTAGACCAGAGCATGATGGTCCCGTCGGCGTTTGCCGGACTTGAACTGCTCGCCACCGCCGTCATCGTCCTCGATCATGCGCTGGTCGTGGAGTACGCCAACCCGGCGGCCGAGAATCTGTTCGAGTTCAGCCAGCGCAGCGTGGCGGGGCAGACGGTGCAGAAGATCTTCGAGAATCCCGGCGTCTTCGTCGCCGGGATCGAGTACGCGATCGAGAACAACTGCACGTACATGGAGCACGACCTGCACATCGGCACGCCCGGACATGCACGCCAGCACCTCAACTGCACCATCACGCCGATCGAGGTGCCGGGATGGCACGGCGAATGGAGCCGGATGCTGGCGGAGTTCCGACCGATCGACCAGCAACTCAAGATTGCGCGCGACGAACGCATTCTCGACCAGACCGAGGCGAATCGCCTGCTCCTGCGCAGCCTCGCGCACGAGATCAAGAACCCCCTCGGCGGCATCCGCGGCGCGGCGCAATTGCTGGACCGGGAACTGGTGCGCCCGGATCTGTCCGAATACACGCAGGTGATCATGCAGGAGGCCGACCGGCTGCAGTCGCTCATGGAACGACTGCTGACGCCGAACCGCGCGCCGCAACTCGTGCTCGTGAATATCCACGAGGTGCTGGAGCGCGTGCGCAGCCTCATGCTCGCCGAGTTTCCGGAGATCGTCATCGCGCGTGATTACGATGTCAGTCTGCCGCCGCTCAAGGGCGATCGCGAGCAGCTCATCCAGGCGACCCTGAACGTGGTTCGCAATGCGGCACAGGCGCTCGGCGGACGCGGTTGCATCGAGCTTCGCACGCGTCTCGCGCGCCAGGTCACGCTCGCACGCAAGCGCTACCGGCATGCGCTGCTCATCGAAGTGCTCGACGACGGGCCCGGCGTGCCGCCCGCGATCTCGGAGAAGATCTTCTATCCGCTGGTGAGCGCGCGCGATGGCGGCTCCGGGCTCGGCCTCACGATCGCGCAGACCTTTGTCGGACAGCACGGCGGCGTAATCCAGTTCGAAAGCGTGCCGGGAAACACCCGCTTCGCCATCCTGCTGCCGCTGCGGGAGGCGGTGTGACGAGAAACCGTGGATGCCGCCTTCGCGGCCGGGAGTGAAACGTGATGAGCTACGGCGCCGACAGTCGACAAAGCCAGATCATCAAGCCGGTCTGGATCATCGACGACGACCGCTCCATCCGCTGGGTGTTCGAGAAGGCGCTCGTGCGCGAGAACATTCCGTTCAAGACCTTCGCCAGCGGACAGGAAGCGCTCTCCAGCCTCGAGACCGCAACGCCGCAGGTGGTGCTGTCGGATATCCGCATGCCCGGCACCTCGGGACTCGATCTTCTGCAGACGCTGAAGGAACGCCATCCGCATCTGCCCGTCATCATCATGACTGCGTACTCGGACCTGGAGAGCGCGGTGGCGGCGTTTCAAGGCGGCGCCTTCGAGTACCTGCCGAAGCCGTTCGACATCGACAATGCCGTCGAACTCATCCGGCGTGCGCTGGAAGAGAGCCTGCGGCAGACGCGCGAAGTCGAGGTTGCGGAAGCCACGCCGGAAATCCTCGGCCAGGCGCCGGCAATGCAGGAGGTCTTCCGTGCCATCGGCCGCCTCTCGCAATCGCAGGCGACGGTGCTCATCACGGGTGAATCCGGCACCGGCAAGGAACTCGTCGCCCGTGCCCTGCACCGCCACAGCCCGCGCGGCGCGAGCCCCTTCATCGCCATCAACACTGCAGCCATCCCCAAGGATCTGCTGGAGTCCGAGCTCTTCGGACACGAGCGCGGTGCCTTCACCGGCGCGCAGGCCATGCGGCGCGGTCGTTTCGAGCAGGCCGAAGGCGGCACGCTCTTCCTCGACGAGATCGGCGACATGCCCTCGGAGCTGCAGACACGTCTCCTGCGCGTGCTCTCCGATGGGCAGTTCTATCGCGTCGGCGGCCATCAGCCGATCAAGGCGAACGTACGGGTGATAGCGGCCACGCACCAGGATCTCGAAGCGCGCGTGAAGCAGGGGCTCTTCCGTGAAGACCTCTTTCACCGCCTCAACGTCATCCGGCTGCGGCTGCCGTCGCTGCGGGAGCGGCGCGAGGACATCGCCTTGCTCGCGCGGCACTTCCTGCAGAAGAGCGCGCGCGAGCTCGGCGTCGAGTGCAAACGCCTCACCGACGCCGCGGTGCGTTTCCTCTCGGCGCAGGACTTCCCCGGCAATGTCCGCCAGGTCGAGAACATCTGTCACTGGCTCACCGTGATGGCGCCCGGACTCAACATCGACGTCAACGACCTGCCACCGGAACTCAAGGCGGACACCGGAACCCGCTCCGCCGAAGACTGGTCCGGCGCGCTCGAGCGCGAAGTGGACATGCTGCTACGGCGGGGTGACACGGGCATCATCGACGAACTCACACGCCAGTTCGAGAAGTCGCTCATCACCCGCGCGCTGCTGCACACGGGCGGGCGCCGCATCGAGGCCGCCTCCCTCCTCGGCCTGGGTCGCAACACGCTGACCCGCAAGATTCAGGAGCTGGGGCTGGAACGGCGCGACGCCCCCACGCCCGAAGACTGACGCGCGTCAGCCACGCGGCGCAGCGCGTTCGTAGCGGCGCAGCAGCGGCAGGGTCAGCAGCGGCAGCAGGCTGATGATCCCGACGGTGATCATGAGCATCCCCAGGTTCGAGTAATCCGCCTGCGTCACCGCGAAAGCCTCGTTGAGATAGCGCGAGAAGAGCTCGCTCGCCGACAGCGCGAGATTCATCCAGGAAGCCATGATCGCGAACATCGTCGCCTCTGCCCCAGCAGGTGCGCTGCGTGCGATGAGGATCAGCATCGGCACCATGGTGAGTTGCCCGAGCGGTGCCGAGATCGTCGTGTCGACGAAAGCGAGCGTGCGCGCGCTGATGCCGAGCCACTCCTGCAGGCCGTAGAACAGGCCGATGTTCGGCAGGTAGAGCACCGCACCCGCGATCACCACCCAGAACAGCGTGAAGCTCACCGGACGCTCGACGATCGTGCGGCGAAACACGATCAACCCGACGAGCCCGAGGATCGAGCTCACCTGCGCGAGCAGGCCGAGAAACTTCTGGTCGAAGCCGAGCTTGTCGATCGCCCAGTAGCTGTAACCCTGACCCACGCCGGGGGTTGCGCGGAACAGAAAGATCACGACCGCGGCGACCGCGACCGCGGCGGAGATGCCGACTTGCCGGAGCAGCACGCCGATCAGCACGACCGACACGAGGAGCACGATCTCCTGCGTGAACGGAACATCGAGCGCATTCAACACCACCCCGAGCGCCGCATAGCCCAATCCGATGCCGAGCACCAGTTGCGCCCGCCCGTGGCCGAGCGGGCCTGCGTCGGCTGCCGCCACTGCGCGTCGCGCAGCACCTCGGATCCAGGGCAGCGTGAGGAGGACGAGTGCGGGCAGCGCCGCCGCGACGGCGAAGGTATTGCGCGGCCCGAGGTGCTCCGCCAGCACGCCGCTGAGATAACCGACGCTGATGCCGCCGGCGAGCACCGCCATGCGGCCGAGCGCCTGGATCTGGCCGAGTTCCTCGTCGTTCCGCGCGACCTCGACGCTCAGCGCGTCCGCCACCACGTCCTGCATCATGAAACCGACGGTGATCAGCAGCAT